>DYJG01000123.1 GCA_020723225.1 Desulfobacca acetoxidans
GGCACCATCTTTGCTCTTAGCTGGTGCAGAAATTATTTATCCCCATAGGGAGGGAAGTAAACAATGAATCCGGCTGATACGGCCTTTGTTTTGGTGTCCGCCGCTCTGGTGATGCTCATGACTCCGGGGCTGGCCTTGTTTTATGGAGGCATGGTGCGCAGTAAAAACGTCCTGGCCACCATTATGCAGAATTTTATCATGTTGGGCCTAGTGGGCGTCCTCTGGGCCATCTACGGCTATAGTTTGGCCTTCGGCCCCGATGTGGGCGGCATTATCGGCAACCTGGACTGGCTGGGTCTGGCCGGCGTGGGCGGCGAGCCTTTCAAGGCCTATTCCGAGACCATCCCCCATCAGACCTTCATGATTTATCAAGCCATGTTCGCCATCATCACCCCGGCCCTGATTACCGGGGCCTGGGCGGAGCGCATGAAATTCAGCACTTTTCTGGTGTTTATGGTACTATGGTCCACCATTGTTTACAACCCTGTGGCCCACTGGGTCTGGGGCGACGGCGGCTGGTTGAAAACCCTGGGGGCCCTGGATTTCGCAGGAGGCACCGTGGTGCACATTAACGCCGGCATCGCCGCCCTGGCTGCGGCCCTGGTCATGGGACCCCGCAAAGGTTACGCCGGTTATGGCAACGGCACCGAGGCCTTCATTCCTCATAATTTGCCCATGACCGTTCTGGGCGCGGGTTTGCTGTGGTTCGGCTGGTTCGGCTTCAACGCCGGCAGCGCCCTGGCCGCGGGGGCCTTGGCCTCCTCCGCCTTCACCGCCACGCATCTGGCCACCTGCGCCGCCACCTTATCCTGGATGGGCACCGAGTGGGCCTTCCGGGGTAAGCCCACCGCCTTGGGCGCGGCCTCCGGTGCGGTGGCCGGGTTGGTGGCCATCACCCCGGCTGCGGGTTTTGTGGGTCCCATGTCCGCCATCATCATCGGCTTAATCGCCGGTATCGTCTGCTACCTGGCAGTACTGGCCAAGGTAAAGATGGGCTATGACGACTCCCTGGACGTGGTAGGCGTGCACTGCGTGGGCGGTGTCGTCGGGGCTTTGCTCACCGGCCTCTTTGCCACCAAGCTGGTAAACGCCGCAGGCGCCGACGGATTGTTCTTCGGCAATCCCGGCCAGTTGGGGATTCAGGCCATTGCCGTGGGCGTGACCCTGATCTACTCCTTTGTTGTCAGTTATATTCTCTTTAAAGTTCTGGACGCCACCATGGGTCTGAGAGTAACCGCCGAAGAAGAAGTGGCTGGTCTGGATATCAGCGAACATCAAGAAACCGGCTACAGCATGTAAAAATTCAGGAGGAAGGACATGAAAAAAATAGAGGCGATTATCCAGCCCTTTAAGTTGGAGCCGGTGAAAGAAGCCCTTCACGCTCTTAGCGTCCAGGGGATGACGGTCACCGAAGTTAAGGGGTTCGGGGTGCAAAAGGGTATCCGGGAAGTCTACCGGGGCATGGAGTATCAGGTGGATTTTCTGCCCAAGGTGAAGATCGAAGTGGTGGCTCCGGATGAAAAAGTGAAGGCTATTGTGGACACCATCGTGGCCAAAGCCCGCACCGGCAGGATCGGCGACGGCAAAATCTTCGTCTATCCGGTGGCGGAAGTCATCCGCATCCGCACCGGGGAAACCGGGGAAACCGCAGTTTAACCTGGAAGGCGGAGGGAACTTTTCCTCCGCCTTAGTTTTGTTAAACATGTATTGATCTTGTTTCAAATGTATTTAAAGATTGTTAAGACCAATCATAAAGGAAAATATCAGGAAGAGGGGGAATCCGTTATGTTAATGCCACAACCCAAAATTATGGGGAGCAGCCTGAGAACGACTCTGGCTGTTCTTCTGCTTGGATGCTTTTTGACCGGACTGATGCCCGCGGCGCCGGCACGAGCCCAAGGCGCTTCACCGGCCTTGATGGACAAACCGCCGGCGGTGGCGGAGGAAAAAAAGGAAGAGGCTCCCGGCGCTCCCACCACTTGCGGCCCCATGATCAGCGACACCTGCCTGCCCATCACCACCGGCAAATTCGCCATGCAGGTCTGGTGGGCCCTGTCCCTTTACCCGAATGTCGTCACCAATAACTGGCGGCAGGTCAGCGCCAGGGGCGATTTTTACACCTTCGCCATGCCGGTGAAATTCATCTATGGCCCCACCAAAGACCTGGAGACCTATGTCGTTGTCCCCTTTATCCACAACGGGGTCAGTGACGTGAATGTGGCCGGCCCCAATGGCCAGACCTCGTCCAGCTTCAGCGGTATCGGCGATATCACCGCGGTGGTCAAATACAACTTCCTGCCGGAAGGGACTTATATGCCGGCTTTGACCGCGGTGGGCGGGGTGGGTTTTCCCACCGGCCACGCCTCCAATCTCAATCCGGGGCGCCTGGGCGTGGATGCCATCGGCACCGGCTCCTTCAACTTCATCACCGGTTTGAACCTGTTCAAATACATCAACCCCTTGCTGGTGCATGGCCAGATCTGGTTCAACTCGCCCATCAACATCTATAAAATCCATGGTGACGAAGGCCCCATAAACGTGCGTTCCCGGGAATACCTGAACGTCAACCTGGCTTTGGAATACCCCGTAGCCAAACAGTGGGTCTTATTGTTCGAGGTTTACAGCACCTGGACCTGGCAAAACCTGAATACCTTCCAGGGCTTCCAAACCCCGCAAACGGTCATCGGCATTCTGCCGGGCATCGAGTTCCTGGCCACGGATAAATTGGCTTTGGCCGCGGGCGCCTCGATAGACCTCTGGGGCAAAAACGGCGTCATGAAATATACTCCCATGCTCACCGCGTTCTATACCTTCTGAGCCGGACCCTGGAAGATCCTGGGAATCCGGAACTTTCCGCAATTTGAGGGGCGGCCGCCAAGAGGCCGCCCCTTTTCTTACCGATCAAGGGACATTCGCCTTGACGCTCCTCTCCCGGACCACTATACTTAGCCAAATTTGTCAATAAATCCTCCTGCCGCTCCGGCCCCGGGAGATAACCGGCAATGCCCCCGACTTTCGCGAACGTGGGAGACGAAGTGGTCCTGGAACTCCAGGGACTCCGGCAATTGCTGGAGGTCCTCGGCAGCCGGGGCTATTCCGTCATGGGCCCCACCCTGCGCCACGGCTCCCTGGTTTATGACCGCCTGTCCTCCATCGATGCTCTGCCCCGGGGTTGGGGGGACGAACAGAAGGGGGGCTTTTTCCGGCTGCGGCCTTTGCCGGAACCGCGCTTATTCGGCTATGGAGTCGGGCAGCAATCCTGGAAGCAGTTCCTTTGCCCCCCCAGAAAGAGCCTGTGGCAGGCCCGGCGGGAGGAAAACGGCCTGCAAATCCTTCCCCCGGAAGAACCCGCGCCAAAATTTGCCTTTTTCGGCGTCCGCGCCTGCGACCTCCAGGCCATTGCGGTGCAGGACAAGGTCTTCCTGGAGGGAACATATATTGACCCCCATTACCGGGCCCGGCGGGAGCAGGCCTTTATCCTGGCGGTGAACTGCGCGCATGCCTGCGGCACCGGCTTCTGCGCCTCCATGGGCACGGGGCCCAAGGCCGCGTCCGGCTTCGACCTGGCCCTGACGGAAATCCTGGAAGGGGAGCAACATTATTTTTTGGCGGCCGTGGGCACCGAACGGGGGCGGCAAGTAATCGCCCAGGTTCCTCATAGAAAAGCCGGGTCCGCAGAGCAGGAGGCCGCGGCCCGAACTACTGTCCGGGCCGCCCGGGAGATGGGGCGGACCCTGGATACCGGGGACATCAAAGCCTTACTTTACCGTAACTATGAAAACCCCCAATGGGACCGGGTGGCGGCGCGCTGCCTCACTTGCGGCAACTGCACCCTGGTCTGCCCCACCTGCTTTTGCCATACCGTGGAGGATTCCTCCGACCTGACGGGGGAGCAGGCCGAGCGCTGGCGGCGCTGGGACGTCTGCTACACCGTTGACTACAGCTACCTGCACGGCGGCAGCGTCCGGGCCACGCCCAGGTCCCGCTACCGCCAGTGGCTGACCCACAAACTGGCCACCTGGATCGACCAGTTCGGGGTTTCGGGTTGCGTGGGCTGCGGCCGCTGCATCACCTGGTGCCCGGTGGCCATCGACATTACCGAGGAAGTCCGGGCCATCCGGGAAAGCGAGAGGGCAGGGGCCGGGGATCAGGGATCAGGGGGTAGGAGTCAGTAAAGGTATGGATAAATCAAACTGAATATTGATCCCCTATTATGCCGATTCACTTTCAAATGAAATCAATAGACAATGTAACTTACTGATAATGCTGATTCTTTTAACGGAAAACGAAAAACGGAAAACGGGAGTAATGGCATGGAGACCCTGGAGCCGATCTTGGCGGCCCACCCCTTTTTGCAGGGCCTGGACTCCCGGCATCTGAAAGTCATCGCCGAGTGCGCGGCCAAAGTTAACTTCAACGCCGGGGAGTTTCTCTTGAAAGAGCAGGAGGAGGCCGGCCGGTTTTATTTGATCAATGCCGGCCAGGTGGCGGTGGAGATTTTCCGCGCCCGGGGCGGTCCCAGTACCATTCTGACCGTGGGAGAAGGCGAGGCCCTGGGTTGGCTCTGGTTCGAGAAACCCTACCACTGGCACTTCGACGCCCGGGCCGTGCACCTGACCCGGGCCCTGGCCCTGGACGTCAAGGCCTTGATGCAAAGATGCGAACAGGACCACGAACTGGGCTACGCGCTCATGAAAAGATACGCCCATATGCTGGCGGTGCAGTTTCGGGTGATGATCCTGCAGTTGGTGGATTTTTATGGGAAGTAAGCTGGCAGCTATCAGCTTTCAGCGGTCAGCTTAAAGATCAATTGGCGTGATTTGTCATTTGGCCTAATCTACTTTGATCTCTTTGGTTTATGGTTTTAGCTGAAAGCTGATCGCTGAAAGCTAAAATAGCTGAAAGCTGACCGCTACTAGACAAATATGCTAAACGCTATTGCCGACCCCATGCTGCCCACCCCCTACCGGGTCCTGAAGGTGAACCGGGAGACCGGGGACACCTTTACCCTGACCCTGAAGCCGCCCAAAGGAGCGCCGCACTTCGCCTTTGCCCCGGGGCAGTTCAACATGCTCTACGTCTTCGGGGTGGGGGAAGTGCCCATCTCCATCAGCGGCGACCCGGACAAACCCGAGACCCTGGTGCATACGGTCCGGGCGGTGGGCGCGGTGAGCCGGGCCATCTGCGCCTTGAAAAAAGGGGAGACCCTGGGAGTGCGGGGGCCGTTCGGCGTCCCCTGGCCGGTGGAGAAGGCCCCGGGTTGGGACGTTTTGGTGATTGCCGGGGGCCTGGGACTCGCCCCGGTACGGCCCGCAGTGTACCATCTCCTGGCCCGCCGCCCCCAGTACGGCAACCTGGAGTTGATCTACGGAGCCAGGACTCCGGAGGACCTGGTATTTCGCCGGGAACTGGAGCGCTGGCGGGGCCGCTTCGATTTCCGGGTGCACGTCACCGTGGATACGGCCAAGGGCGACTGGCGGGGCAACGTGGGGGTGGTGCCCAACCTCATCTCCCGTGCCCGCTTCGATCCCGAACATACTATGGCCCTGATCTGCGGCCCCGGGGTGATGATGCGCTTCACCGTCCAGGAATTACTCAACCGGGGCGTGCAGATGGAAAATATTTACGTTTCGATGGAACGGAACATGAAATGCGGCCTGGGCCTCTGCGGCCACTGCCAGTTGGGGCCGTTTTTCGTCTGCAAGGACGGGCCGGTCTTCCCCTATGACCGGGTCCGGGATTGGTTTTTAATGCGGGAAGTTTAAAGTTCAAGGTTCAAAGTTCAAAGTTAAGAGCAAGGGCTGCTTAGAATAGTTCAAAGTCCCATGTTCCAAGTTCCAAGTTAATGGAATGAGCACAAAGAACTTTCGTAATTTATGGGATAAGTGGCCCTTGAGGGACCGTGCTGGAAAGGCCTGAGTGTCTTAACCTTGAACCTTGAACTTTGAACCTTGAACTTTTGACAAGATAACACCGGGATTCTACTCATTATGTCTCTTAAACGACGCCCCAAGCTGGCGGTATGGAAATTCGCCTCCTGCGACGGCTGCCAGTTGTCGTTGCTGGATTGCGAAGACGAACTCCTGGCCATCGCCGGGGCGCTCAAAATCTCCTACTTCGTGGAAGCCTCCCGGGCGGTGGTCAAAGGCCCTTACGACCTCTCCCTGGTGGAGGGCTCCATCGCCGCGCCCCATGACCTGGAGCGCATTCAGGAAGTGCGGCGGATTTCCAAATTCCTGATCACCATCGGCGCCTGCGCCACCGCCGGGGGCATCCAGGCTCTGCGCAATTTTACGGATGTGAAAGATTATATCCCCCTGGTCTACGCCCGGCCTCAAGCCATCGAGGCCCTGGAAACCTCCACCCCCATCTCCGCCCATGTGCCGGTGGATTTCGAACTCCAGGGCTGCCCCATCAACAAGCGGCAACTGGTGGAGGTGGTGAGCGCCTATCTTCAAGGGCGCAAGCCCGCGGCGCCGCCCCACAGCGTCTGCCTGGAGTGCAAGCTCCGGGGCAATATCTGCGTGCAGGTGGCCCAAGGGACGCCTTGCCTGGGGCCGGTGACCCACGCGGGCTGCGGCGCGCTCTGCCCCACCTACCAGCGGGGCTGCTACGGCTGCTACGGACCCAAGGAGACGCCCAACACCCAGTCCTTAAGCGCCTGGTTCCATAACCGCCTGGGGGTCTCCGAGCCGGAGCTGCTCCGGGTCTTCCGCACCTTCAACGCCTGGGCGGAGGCCTTCCGCGTCGAGAGCAAGAGTCATGAGCATTAAGACCAGAACCATCAAGGTAGATTACCTGGCCCGGGTGGAAGGGGAAGGCGCGCTGCACATCAGGATCAAGTCCGGCCAAGTGGCCGGGGTGCAGCTCCAGATCTGGGAGCCGCCCCGGTTTTTCGAGGCTTTTTTAAGGGGCCGCCATTTCACCGAGGCCCCGGACATCACCTCCCGCATCTGCGGCATCTGCCCGGTGGCCTACCAGATGAGCGCGGTGCACGCCATGGAGGACGCCCTGGGGGTGAAAGTGGAAGGGCCGCTCAGGGCCTTGCGCCGGCTCATTTACTGCGGGGAATGGATCGAGTCCCATGCCTTGCACGTCTTTATGCTCCACGCCCCCGATTTCCTGGGCTATGACGACTCCCTGCAAATGGCCCAGGATCATCCCGAATTGGTGAAGA
>DYJG01000796.1 GCA_020723225.1 Desulfobacca acetoxidans
GGTGTCCGCAAGTTCGATCACTTGGGGGTGGGCGTCCCGGCCCGTGAGGACCAAGTGCATCAAGGGCGGCTTGGCCTTAATGAGGTCCAGGACCTGGCCC
Source organism: Desulfobacca acetoxidans (assembly GCA_020723225.1). Taxonomy (GTDB): domain Bacteria; phylum Desulfobacterota; class Desulfobaccia; order Desulfobaccales; family 0-14-0-80-60-11; genus SURF-52. The sequence continues at coordinate 101 of DYJG01000796.1, forward strand.
AGGTCCACCAGTTTCAGGTGCAGGGCGTTATTGATTTCATCGAGGATCAAAAGGTCCACCTGGCCGGTGGCCATCTTCTCCCGGGCCAGGCGGACGCCGTCCTGGGCGTTGGCCCGGTGTTCTTTGTATGGATAAGGATTTCCCTGGATGCCGCAGAAGCCCTTGCCCGTAGAGATTAGCTCCACCGGGCAGTTGAGCTTTTTGACGCCGTCCCATTCCCCGGCGTAGAGGTCTCCTTTCATGAATTGGATCATAGAGACCTTTAAACCGTGGCCGCAGGCCCTGAGGATCAGCCCCAGGGCGGTGGTGGTCTTACCCTTGCCGCGGCCGGTGATGACCAGCACCAGGCCTTTTTTTTCTTTGGGTTCAAGATGGGTGATTTCCACCATTTGAGGCTTATCCTGCGTAGTTAGCGTTGAATTTAATATAAGGCTATTTTACCATACCGGCAAGGACGATGGGGGCTGAACCAGGAGTAACTCAAAACAACCTTCATGGAGGAGCACTCGATGCTGAGGAGCAGACTATTACCGATAGCGATCGGCTTGCTGGCGATCTTCCTGCTGGCGGGCCCGGCTGCCGCCAAGCTGAAGTTTTACGGCAATGTGGAAAAGATGCCGGCCACAGGTTACCAGGGGGAATGGGTGGTGGATGGAAAGCCCGTGCAGGTCCTGGAAGACAGCAAGATCGATATGGACAAGGGCCGCCCGGAAATCGGGGCCTTCGTCAAGGTCAAAGGCCTGAAATACGGCAACAAGTTCCTGGTTTACGAGATGGAAGTGAAGAAGGGCAACTTCAACCCGCCGGCCAAGAAATAAAGGCAGACTTCTCGGGGGGGGCGGGGATCAAGGTTCCCGGCCTCCCTGCCCTTCAGCGCACGATCAACACGCTGCACGGCGCGTGGCGGCTCACTTTTTCGGCGGTGGTGCCCAGGAACTT
>DYJG01000797.1 GCA_020723225.1 Desulfobacca acetoxidans
CTTTGGCCCAGACCGGCCTCCAGCCTTCAGAATTGATTACTTTGAATGATCTGCCGGATCTCTTCTGCCGGCTCCTGGATTCCCTCCCTCCAGCCCAGCGCCTTGGTCTCAACCTTTCTCCGCCGCCCTCCCCCGCGCCGGGGGACCCCTCGGGTTTATTTTATTGGGCCAACTCCATCTTGCAGCGCCTGGGCCGGGGCCATGACGGGGAAGAATTCTGCATGCAACTCCTCAAACTGGCGGTCAAAATGACCAAAGTGCGCCAGGCTGCATTTTTCAGCAAGAATGGGGGCAACGGGCGTCTCCGTCTCCTGGCCAGTCTGGACCGCCAGAAATTGCCCAAGAACCATTGGAAGATCGCCAGGGATGTTCTCCAAAACGGGGCCCCCCTGCTCTTTAGTCCCCGGGGCCAGAGGCAATTCCCGCCGATCCTGGCGGTGCCCGTGCCCCAAGACGGGATCTTGGCCGGGGTGTTGCTGCTCAGCGACCGCCCGGAAAGACCCCTGGACCAGGATGATCTCAACCTGGTGAACATGCTGGCGGAAAACCCCAACCTGGTGTCCGATAATCTGGCGCTTCACGAAAAAAACACCGTCTCTCTCCTGGAATCCATCAAAGCCCTGGTGAGAAGCCTGGAAGCCCGGGATCCTTATACCGGCCAGCACTCCGCCAGGGTGACCGAGATTGTCTCCCACTTCGGGCGGCACCTGGGTCTGGCCCCCGAGGAACTGGACTCCCTGAAGACCGCCAGCTATCTCCATGACATCGGCAAAGTGGGAATCAGCGATTTCATCCTCTTGAAGCCCGGGCCGCTGACCCCGGAGGAGAGGGTGGTCATTGAAAGCCATCCCCTGATCGGGGGGAAGATCGTGGAGCCCCTGGGACTGCGCGCCGAGGAGAAGGGGGTCATCCTTTACCACCACGAGCGCTGGGATGGCCGGGGCTATCCCCGGGGCCTGGCCGGGAAAGACATTCCCTTCGCCTGCCGCCTCCTGACCCTGGCGGATGTCTACGACGCCCTCACCACCGACCGTCCC
>DYJG01000124.1 GCA_020723225.1 Desulfobacca acetoxidans
AGATCGACAAGGACGGCTTCATCACCACTCCCAATGGGGACCGGGTGCAACCGGAGTTTACCGTACCCACCACCGCCGTCTATTCTTCCGTGGACAGCAGCGGCAAAATCACCTGTTACGGACCGGACAACAAAACGGTGGCCACCGGCCAGGTCAGCCTCTTTACCTTCCCCAACCAGGCGGGATTGAGCAACGTGGGGCGCAACCTCTTCCAGCCCACCGAGGCCTCCGGGGAAGCCACCGAAGGCAAGCCGGGAGTAGATGGAGTGGGCACCGTGGCCCAGGGCTATCTGGAAGTCTCCAACGTCAACGTCATGGAAGAGATGGTAAACATGATCATCGCCCAGCGGGCCTATGAACTCAATTCCAAGGCCATTCAGACCGCGGATAATATGATGGAGCGGGTCTCGAACCTCAAGACCTAATAGGAGGATGAAGACCATGCGGCCCTTGGGGAGATTGTTGATTCTGGCGGCTTTACTGATCCTGGCCTTCTCGGTTTCCGAAGCCTGGGGGGAAGAGGGCAAGACGGCCTTGCAGTTCAGGTCGGAAGCGGCTGCTGCGGGAGAATTTATCACTTTGAACAACCTGGCGGAGCTTCCCCCGGACCTGGCCCAGAAGTACGGCCAGGCCCTCATCTGGTCGGCGCCCCCTCCGGGCCAGTTTTTCACCCTGACCCGGGAGTTCCTGACGTATCGCCTGACCCAGATGGGGCTTGGGGGCTTGGTCCAGGACGCCAACTTTCCCCCGGCCATCCAGGTCCGGCAAAACGGCATCGTCTTGAACAGCGAAGAAATTGCCGCGGCCTACCGGACCTACGTCCAACAACAGAACCCCTGGCCCGCCTCGGAGCTGCGCGTGCAGGTTTTACCCCTGGAAGAGCAGGTCCTGCTGCCGGATAGCCAATTTAAGCTGGAAGTGCTGCCTCCCAAGGGCCAGGAGCGGTTCCTGGGCGAAGTGGCCTTGGAAATGGCGGTTCTCAAGGACGGACGCCTCCTGAAAAAGTTCAGGGTCAACGGCAAGGTCACCCTGGAGCAGACCGTGGTCTGCGCCTCCCGGCCATTAGGGCCGCAAACGGTTATCGGTCCCAAAGATGTGCACCTCAGCCGCCGGGACGTGACCAACCTGTCCCAGCGGGACATCTTCACCACTGAGAAGCAGGTCATCGGCCATATTCTCACCAAGGGTATGGGTCCCCAGGAAATCCTCACCAGCCGGCACCTGGACCACAAACCCATCATCAAACGGGGAGAAGAAGTGACGGTGGTCCTGGACCAAAACGGCCTGGAAATCAGCACCAAAGGCATAACCAGGGAGGACGGCTATCTGGGCCGTACGGTGCGTGTCCGCAACACCAAGAGCAAAAAGGAGTTTCAGGCAGAAGTGGTGGATGCCAAAACGGTAAAGGTGACTTTATGAAAGCGCATAAAAATTCCGTTCTATGGGTGATCCTGGCGGGGCTCTGCCTCCTTGTCGGGGCCTGCGCTCCCAGCCATACCCAGCATAAGGGGATAGTCATGGAGCCCCCCAAGGCCCTGCCCCTGCCGCCTGCCCCGCCGCCCCAGGAAGGGTCCCTCTGGACCCCCAAAAGCCCCCGGGGTCTGCTGGCCGATCTCCGGGCCTGCAACGTGGGGGATATCGTCACCGTCATCATCCAGGAAGCCAACAAGGCCGGAGACGAGGCCTCCACCTCGGCGGATAGAGCCTCCGGGATCCAGGTGGGCGTCGCCTCCCTTTTCGGCCTCAGCATGCCGCAGATGAACGCCTTTAAAGACAACACCGTTACCGCCTCCAACGTCATCGAAGGCACGGTGGGCAACACCTCCAAGGGGCAGGGGAAGACGGAACGGCAAAGCGTTTTTACCTCTTTCCTGACCACCCGGGTCGTCCAGATTCTTCCCAATAATAACCTGGTGATCCAGGGGCAGCGGCACATGAAGATCAACAATGAAACCGAAGTGGTCACCTTAAGCGGCATAGTCCGCCCTGAAGACCTGGATCAAAACAATTCCATAGCCTCCACCAGGGTGGCGGAAGCCCGGATGGAGATTACCGGCTACGGGGTGATAGCCGACAAGCAGCGGCAAGGTTGGCTGACCCGGATACTCGACCATATCTGGCCCTGGTGAGAACTATGCGTTACCCGGTAAAACACGACGCCCGAAGAAAATCCCGGTCTCCCGGTTCCCGGAGTTCCCTGGCGATCTGTTGCTTCCTGGTCGGCCTGCTGGCCTTAGCAATGCCCACGGCGGCCCAGGCCATCCGCCTGAAAGACGTGGCCTCCTTTAAAGGAGTCCGCTCCAATCAACTGCTGGGCAACGGCCTGGTGGTGGGCTTAAACGGCTCCGGCGACGGCACCAACGTGGGTTTCAATACCCAGGAATTGGCCAATATGCTGGCTAATATGGGGATCAACGTGGACCGGTCCAAACTGAAGGTGAAAAATATCGCCGCGGTGGCCGTGACCGCGGTGCTGCCTCCCTTCGCCCGGGTGGGGTCCCAGATCGACGTTCTGGTCTCCTCCATGGGCGACGCCAAGAGCCTCCAGGGCGGCACCCTGGTGCTCACCCCCCTGAAAGGGGTGGACGGCCAGGTTTACGGCCTGGCCCAGGGCCCGGTCTCCGTGGGTGGCTTTGCCGCCAGCGGGGACGCGGGCGGCGGCATCACCAAGAACCATCCCACCGCGGGCCGCATTGCCAACGGGGCCACCGTGGAGCGGGAGATCCCCTTTGACTTTGCCGGCAAGCAGGACATCGTCCTGGCCCTCAACGCCCCGGACTTCACCACCGCCACCCGGGCCGTGGCCGCCATCAACCGGCATCTCAAGGGCAACTACGCCAACTCCCAGGACAGCGGCACCATCTGCATCAAGCTGCCGCCGCTCTATAAAGAAAAGCTGGTCCCCATGCTGGCCTCCCTGGAAACCCTGGAAATTGCCACGGATGCGGTGGCCAAGGTGATCATCGACGAGCGCAACGGCACGGTGGTCATGGGCGAAAATGTCCGCCTGTCCACGGTGGCCATCGCTCACGGCAATCTGATGATCCAAATCAAGGAAAAGCCACGCGTCTCGCAGCCCTTGCCCTTCTCCAGGGGCCAAACCGTGGTGGTGCCGGACACCTCCGTCACGGTGAAAGAGGGCGCGGACCGCCTCATGGTGCTGCCGGAGGGAGTGAACATCGGCCAGGTGGTTCAGGCTTTGAACGCCATCGGCGTCACCCCCCGGGACCTGATCGCCATCCTGCAGGCCATCAAGGCCGCAGGGGCGCTGCAAGCCGAATTGCAGATTATCTAAGGAGCAGAGCATGGGTTCCCTATCCGTTCCCACCATGTCTTCAGGTCCCCTGGGGGCCGCGGGCCTGAGTTCTCTCCATTTTCTGCAACATAATTCCAAGAACCCGGCCCAACAACGCCAGAACCTGGCCCGGCTCTGCTCCGAGGTGGAGGGGGTCTTTATCAATCAACTTCTGCAACAGATGCGCAAAACTTTTGTCGAATCTGCCGACCCCGGCAAAAAACGCACGGACTATTATCAACTCTGCGAACATCAGATGGCCCAGGCCATGGCTGCGGGGGGCGGCCTGGGCCTGGCCCGCCGTCTCTTTGAGGACTTGCAGAATCGCCTGCCCGCCGCGGCCAAGGAGAACCAGAATGACACATCCAGAAACGCCTCCGGAGACCCTGCTCCAGCAGGAGATCTCTTTGTACCGGGAACTCCTGGAATGTCTGGAACAGGAAGCCCAAGCCCTGGCAACGGCCCAGGAAGAGACGATCCTGAGCCTGGCCGCATCTAAGGAAGAGATTCTGGGGCGGCTTTTGGGGGTAAAGAAGGCCAGGGAGGAAAATCCTCCTGCGGCCGGGAATGACGCGGACCTGAGTGATCTGGACCGCTTGCAGCGCCAGGTGGCTTCCCGGAACCTCCGCAATCGGGAAATAATTGCCGCTTCCCTGGAAGTGATTCAGGAATTTATTAACCAATTCCTGCCCCCGGGCCCCGGCCTCTACCGACAGCAGGGGCAGGTGGAGGCGGGATCCGGGAGAACCCTGTTTCACCGCCAAGCTTAAAAGATCGTTTTGCGTTTTTCGTTTTGCGTTTAGTGCTTCGTTAGCCTTTTAGAGAGAGAACCTGACGATGTCCGGCATACTGGGATTGATGGATATTGCCAAGAGGGCCCTGGCCGCCAACCAACTGGGGGTGGAGGTCACCGGTAACAACATCGCCAATGTCAACACCCCGGGCTACTCCCGCCAAAGGGCCATTTTCGAGACCAGCCAGGCCCTGCCCATGCCCTACGGGCCTTTGGGCTACGGGGTCCGGGTTTCGGGAATCGAGCGGGCCTTCGATCCTCTGGTGGCGGCCAGGTTGGATCAAAACACTTCCTCGCTGGCTGATTATAAATCCCGTAAAGCAGACCTGGACCAGATTGCCAGCCTCTTCAACGAAACCCAGGACGGCGGTTTGAGCCAGCTCTTTGCCGAATTTTGGGACGCCTGGAACGACCTGGCCGACAATCCCACGGGCGCGGGGGAACGCCAAACTCTACTGGGGCAGGCCCAGACCTTGGCCGACGCCTTCAGCTTCCGGGCCGACCAACTGGTCCAGGCCCGCAGCGACATCACCCAGCGGCTCGGCCCCGTCATCGCAGAAATCAACGCCCATGCCGCCCGGATTGCCCAACTCAACGGCGAGATTCAAGCCATCGAAACCCCTGAACACCACGCCAACGATCTCCGGGATGAACGGCAATCGGAGCTGAACCAGCTCTCCGCACTCATCGGCATCCGCTATTATACCACCGGTAACGGCACCATCAACGTCACCCTGGCCAACGGCACCTCTCTGGTGCAAAGCATGGATTCCTATTCCTTGAGATACGAAATCACCCCGAGTGATACCGTGTCCGTCATCTGGCAAGGCCCCGGGGGCACGGAAGAGGACGTCACCTCCGGCCTGGACGGTGGCGAACTATCCGCCCACATTGCCGTGCGGGATACCTTGATCCCCCAATTCCAGGAAGACCTGGACGCCCTGGCCCAGGAACTCATTGCCGGGGTCAATGCCCTGCACAGCCAGGGGGTGGGGCTGGATCTGCTGTCCACAACCACCAGCAGCTACTTTGTGAGCTCTACCGCGGCCGCCCTGCAAAACAACCCCAGCCTGGCCTTCGGGGACCGTATCGTAGCCCCCGGCCAGTTCACCGTCCACGTGGAAGACGGCAGCGGCGGGACCACGGCCACGGTCATCAATATCACGTCGGCCACCAGCTTGGCAGACCTGGCCACCGCCCTCAACGCCGTTGCCGGCATCAGCGCCACCATTGTCACCAACGGCAGCGAAAACCGCCTGCAAATCACCGCCGACTCCGGCTATTCCTTCGGGTTCTCCGAGGATACCAGCAACGTCCTCATGGCCCTGGGCGTCAATACCTTCTTTACCGGGGACAACGCCTGGAGTCTCGGAGTCAACGACGCCCTGGTAAACAACTCCGACCTCATCGCCGCGGGCCGGATCGATACCCTCACCGGGGCACATCCTCCGGGAGACAACCGCAACGCCCTGGCTCTGGCCGATCTGGAGAACCAGGCGGTAACGGGGCTGGGGGGCCTGACCTTCGAAAACGCTTACCGCCGGTTGGTGACCGATATCGGCCTGGAAGCGGAACAGGCGGGCAACCAGCAGAACTTCTACCAGGGTCTGGTGGATCAATTCACCCAGTTGCGGGACTCGGTCTCCGGGGTCTCCCTGGATGATGAATTTACCAATCTCATCAAATTTCAGAGGGCCTATCAGGCCGCGGCCCAGATGATTACCGCGGCCGACGAAATGCTGCAGGCGCTGCTGGCCATCAAGAAGTGAGGATAGGTTATGCGAGTTTCCATGCCCACCATCTTCAATAATATCCAAACCCAATTGCAAAGATTGGTTGAGGATTTACAGCATACCAACGCCACCATCGCCAACGGCCGCAAATATCAGCAGATCAGTGACAATCCTTTGGAGGTGGGGGCCCTGATCGGCCTGAACCGGGATTCGTCCCAGATCACCCAGTACCAGCGTAATTTGGATACCGGCCATGATTGGTTGGCGGCCACGGAAACGACCCTGACCAACATCAACCAACTGGTCAGCGCCACGGCAGGCCTGGCCGAGCAGATGGCCACCGGCACCTATACCGCCCAGCAGCGGGCCGCCGCGGCCCAACAGGTGCAGCAGTACCTGGAAGAGTTCATGCAGATGGGCAACACCCGCTACCAGGGACACTATCTCTTGAGCGGTTATAAAATTGATACGGAACCATTTGCCGAGCAAGCCTTTGCTATTCAGCCGCCGCAGATGCAGGCCGGCTCCACCAACACGGCCACTTCCTCCGGCACCTACACCGGAGCCGAATCCGTCACTTATATTGTGGAAATTGTTGATGCCGGGGCTACGGGCGCGGCCACTTACCGGGTTTCCGAGGATGGAGGCCAAACCTGGTCGGCCACCAACACCACCGCGGTCGGAGCGCAGGCCATCGGTGCGGACGGGGCCCAGGTCGCTTTCGGAGGCGCCAGCAACTGGAGTGCGGGAGAGCGCTTTACTATTTCCGTGTATCAGCCGATAACTTACCAAGGCGATAATAACACCCTGGACCTGGCCATCGGCAGGGGCAGCCGCTTGCAGGTCAGCCAGGTGGGGAGCGATGTGGTGGGGGGCGCCGGGGGGGCCAACGATCTCTTTCAAATTATGGCGCAACTGAAAAGCAACCTGGAGGCCAACGACGCCGGGAAGATAGGAGAACGCCTGGAAGAGCTGCGGGATTACCAGGCCCATCTGACCTCGGTGATCGCCGGGCAGGGGGCCGCGCTCAATCGGGTGGAAATCAAGCAGAACGCTTATGACACTATCCAGGAGGAAGTTACCCAGAGTATCGCCAAAAAGGGAGACACCGATCTGGTGGAGGCCGCCAACGCCATGGCCAGCAAACAATTGGCCTATCAAGCGGCGTTGCAGGCGTCCTCCATGGTCATGAATTTGAGTTTGTTGAATTATCTCTAAAAATTTTCTGAGATTCGGATATAATAGGGCATACCTGACGCCCCCCGATTCTCGGGAAAGATTCCGCGGCCTGACGATCAACGGCAGGGAAGCCGGGGGGTGCA
>DYJG01000798.1 GCA_020723225.1 Desulfobacca acetoxidans
CGGGACCTGGAAGCCGCCCTGGCCGCCGGCCGCTTCCGGGAGGACCTCTATTACCGGCTGAAAGTGGTCACCATCTGGCTGCCCCCGTTGAGGTCCCGGATGGGGGATATCATCCTGCTGGCCGAATACTTTCTGGCCCGGTTCGCCAGGGAGATGGATCTCCCCAACCCCGGCATCGCCCCGGAGGCCAAGCTGCTGCTCAACAACCACTCCTGGCCCGGCAACGTCCGGGAACTGGCCAATGCCATGCAAAAGGCCCTGATCTTCAGTCGGGGCTATCCCATCCATCCCGAGGATATCTCCCGGGCCATCGGCGCCGAAGCCGCGGCCTCCAGGACCGACGAAGAGCGCACCCAGGAGGCCATCCGCCAGTGGGTGCGGCAGACCATGCTGGCCGGCGCCGGAGACAGCCTGTTCGAAGCCTTCATGGACCGCTTCGCCTCCCTGGTGATCAGCGAAGCCCTGGACCTCACCAACGGGAACCGCAGCCGGGCCGCTAAAATGTTGGGTATTTCCCGCCCCACGCTGCTGTCTAAGATCGACAGATACCGCTTGAAGGTGGAGACCTCCATCAAGAGCGAGCAGGGGTGAGCCAGGGGCCAGGGGTCAGAGGGCAGGGGTCAGGGACTCCCTGGTTTTTGACCTCGAACGCTCCAGGCGAAAAACGGGGTTCGCTCCTCCGGTTAATATCTTTTTGATTATTGCCTTAGCTCCGGAAACGTAATGGTCTGAGTACTCACACAAGCGGTGATCATCCGGTTGAACATTTGGTCTTCCCAGAATCGTCGGTTAAAACGGTAACAAAATTCAGCCAGGTAGCGGGGAAGATGTTTTTCACTGACACCATGATAAACGCCCCGGATATTGCCCTTGACATTGGCAATCAGGGTATGCACCCAGGGAAACAGATTCACCGCATTTTTCCCCGAGCCGGTAACCACCGGTTCATGGCGGTGCGGCAACTCTGCCAGCACCCGGTAGGCCTGCCAGCCATCAGTGCGTGGTAATGACAACCGAAAAATGACCCTCCGTG
>DYJG01000799.1 GCA_020723225.1 Desulfobacca acetoxidans
GCAACATCCGTTTTCTCACCCCACAACCGGCAAAACTCCCCCCTGCCGCTTCTGCTCCCAAGCCCGACGGATCACCCGGGCGGTGAATGCGGGCAGTTCGAGTCCTTCCAATGCCGACAACGGATAGAAACGGGCTGCGGTGATATCCGAGCCGGGCCGCAACTCTCCCGCCTCAAAATCACAAAGAAAATCCACCAGGATATAGTGATAGGGGATGCCGCCCGCGTCATCCCGGTAAATCCGGTCCAGGACCGCGGTGATGCCGAGGATTTGCACTGAAATTCCCACCTCTTCCGCCAACTCCCGCCGCAAAGCGTCTTCCAGGGTCTCCCCCAACTCCACCAGGCCCCCGGGCAGACTCCAGGAGCCCAGGGCCGGCTCCTGGCCCCGGAGAACCAGAAGGACCTCGTCGCCCCGGAAGATGACGGCGCCTACGCCGACGAGGGGTTGGTCGGGATAGTGGCGCTTCATGGGAGTGAGCAGTAAGCAGTGAGCAGTGAGCAGTAAGCAGTGAGCAGTGAGCAGTAATGATGGAGTGAGCAGTGAGCAGGAAGCAGTGAGCAGTAAAGATTCCGATAATTCAAGACGTTAACGCCTCATTTTGGAGGTAATGGATTTTCTCAAACCATATGTCAGGGCAAGGCATTCGTCCAGTAATTTACTGATGTTGTTGTATTCTTCTTCTGGGAGATAACCTAAGCGGAAGGACAATTCCATTTGAGTATCAAGCTCGTTGAGAGAGCCGAGAGCATTGGATAAAAAGTGGGAAAATTGAGCAGGGGTGCGGTCTGCTGCCCCTTCGGCAATATTGGAGGGGACAAATAGAGCAGCCCGGCGTATTTGAGAACTAAGGGCATACAGCTCTCTATCCGGGAAATCCCGGGTTAATTTGTACACCTCGATAACGAAATCCATCCCTTTTTGCCAGGCCAACAGATTGCGATGCGGCTTTTGATCTTTTCCGCCCATAGTTCCAACTCCAGCCGACGCCTGCTTTTTCTGCTCACTGCTCATCGCTTACTGCTTACTTT
>DYJG01000125.1 GCA_020723225.1 Desulfobacca acetoxidans
CCGCCCTCCTGGGCGTCTGCCGCGGCCTTAAGCGCGATCTTTTCGGTCTGGTGCGAGTTATCGGAGTTCTGTTTGATATTGGCGGCCATTTGCTCCATGGAGGAGGACACCTCTTCCACTGAAGCGGATTGCTCCGTGGCTCCCTGGGAGAGCTGCTGGGCGCTGGCGCTCAATTCCTGGCTGCCGGCCATGACCTGATGGGCCGCGGTCTGAATATTGGCCACCACCTCCGACAGGCCGGAGACCATCCTGGCCAGGGCCTGCATCAATTTATCCTGGCTGGAACGTTCCACCACTTCGATGGTCAGGTTGCCGTTGGCCAGTTCCGAGGCCACCTGGGTTACTTCAGCCATGGCGTCGCTGAGCACATTAAGGTTATTTTTGATCTCGTTGAAATCTCCCCGATATTCCTCGGTAATATGAGGAGGGATGTCACCTTTGCTGATGCGCTCCACGTAGGCAGCCGCCACCTTTAAAGGCTCGATCACGGCGTCCAGAGTCCGGTTGACCCCGGTAATGATTTTGCCGTAGTCGCCCCCATGTTTGCCCGCGTCGGCCCGGGTGGCCAGATTGCCCTCCACCGCGGCCTGGGCCAAATAGTTGGCATCCTGGACCAGACTGCTGATGGCTTTTATGGTGCCGGCCAGTCCCTCATTGATCTTCCGGAAATTTTCCCCTATCGTCCGGGTGTCTTCATCCGCGGCCCCGGTGGTGGTATCGACGTCCAAATCCCCTTGGGCCACTTTGCTCAGATTAACCACCAGCTTATCCACTTCCCGGGCCTGGTAATCGGCCTGTTTTCGAGACAAGCGCTCCGCCTTCTTGATGGCCGTCAGATCGGTGATTACCTCCAGGGCTCCGATAATCTTGCCTTCCAGATCCTTGATAGGCACGCCGGTGTAAGAAATATCAAAATGCTGCCCCTGGGGATGAGCGTCCGTCTCGGCCGTGGCTGCCTGGCCCCGCTGCATGCACTGGCTGCAAGCGCATCTTTCCGTCCGGCAATCAGGGGTTTTGAAGTGATCGTAACATTTAGTGCCGACGAGGGCCTGGGGGGAAAGACCGGTAAGACTGGCGCCCACCTGGTTGATGTATTTTAAGGTGAATTCCCGGTCGACGATTAACGCCGGAGCCGGCATGGAATCCAGATGCCCGACAATGGCGCTTATGGCGCCATTAACGCCTTCGATGATTTTGCGGTAATCGCCCTGATGTCTGCCGGCGTCGGCCCGGGTCCCCAAATTGCCGGTCACCGCGGCTATGGCCAGAGCGTTGGCTTCGGCAATCAGGGCGTTGATGTTATCTATACAACTATTCAAATTATTTTTGATTTCGTTGAAATCGCCCTTATACGTCTCAGTGATTTTGGCGGGAATATCCCCTTTGCCGATCCGGTCGATATATTCGGCGGTGACATTAATGGGGGCCACAAATGCGTCTATCAGGCGGTTGATGCCGTTGAGCAGGTCGCCCCAGGCGCCCCGGTAATCGGCGGCATTACCCCGGAAATCCAGTTTGCCGTCCTGGGTGGCGGCAATCAATTTTTCGGTTTCACCGAGTAAATTCTTGATAATCTGCAACATCGAAGCGAACGCTTGGGCCAGCATGCCCACCTCATCCTTGCTATCAACCTCAATATTGACGGTTAGATCTCCGGCCGCCAGTTTATCCGCGGCCGCGGCCAGGTTTTGCACCGGCTTGCTGATGCTGCGGGTTACCATGAACGTGACTAATGCCGCCAGGATTGTCGCAATTATCAGGATGAAAATTATCAGGTTGCGGGCGTTCTGGTAGATTTCGTGCGCGTCTTTTCCGGCCCTGTCCATTAAACCGGCTTGAAATTTGATAAGATCATTGACTTCCTTAAAATACTTTTGCTGCAAGGGCCGGAGTTTGTTTAACAAGTCGTTCCTGGCCTGTTCTTTATTACCGGCTTCGATCAATTGGACAATGTCATTCTGCACCTGGGTATAAGCCGCCCGGGCTGCGGTCAGGTTATTAAGTCTCGCCTTTCCCTCCTCGGACTTAACGGTCCTGGTCAGCTGATCCACATTCTTGGTTATGGCCTCCCTAACCTCCGCTATCCGCTTCAACTCCTGCTTGACCACGGCTTCTTCATAGAGGATGGCATTGCGGAGACGACGGGCGATTTCATTGATACCGTCAGTTATTTCATGAGCAATGACGGTCTTGGGGTAACGATCCTGGAGCAAAAGTTCCAGCCCGGCATCAATGGATGCCAGGCGGGTAATGGCCAAAACCCCCAGGATAATCATGAGGACGCTTACAATGGCGAATCCCAACCCCAGCCTTACTCCGATCTTCATGTTTTTCAACATCTTGAACATCCTTGTACTCCTTCTTCTCTTTTGGAGAATATTTCGGTTTAATCAGCCCGGGCCGGGCCTGAGGTTACTCGTTTTGGGCCAGGGGCAGTTCCTCGCCGCCGAGGTGTTGGGCCAGGGCGAATTCATCCGCCGAAAAGACCTTATCGATATCCAGAATGATGATGAATTCGTCGTCCTTTTTGCCCATCCCTTTGATGAATTTGGTGTCCAGACGGGCGCCGATGCGGGGGGGCGGCTCAATCTGGTCGGGAACCAGTTCCATCACTTCCTGGACCGAATCCACCAGGGCCCCCAGCACCGTAATTTCGCCGTCCAGTTCGATTTCCACGATGATGATGCAGGTGTTCACCGTGGTGTCGGCCTGGCTCAGGCCGAATTTCCGGCGCATATCCACCACCGGAACCACGCTGCCCCGGAGGTTGATCACCCCCAGCATGAAATCGGGGGTCTGGGGGACCTTGGTAACCTTGGTGAAATCCAACACTTCCCGGACCTTGAAGATATCCAGGGAAAAGATTTCTTCTTCGAGCTTGAAAGTCAGGTACTGGGCCGTTTCCGTTATGGTTGCCACACTCATGCCGTTTCTCCTCCTAATACTTCTCAAATTCCGCGTCTTCGCCATTACCCTTGTGTCCGCTCAGATTCCTCAATTACATTTCGGGTCCCCGATCTTGCGAAAGAGTTGGGCGTCGCCGGCCACTTGCTGAAAGAGATGCGCCACCTCACCGGGAAGTTTTTGGGTCTGCTCCGTGGCAAAAAAACCCCCGGGGGCCAGGGTCCGGTGAAACATTTTGATCACTTTCACCCTCTCCGCCGGAGTGAAATGCAGGAGCACGTTTTTGCACAATATCAGGCTGAAGTCGCCGCCCACGGGTGTTAACGACAGGAGATCATGGCGCTGGAACACGACCCGGGACCTGATGCCCTTGACCAGCCTAAAATAGCCGGGCGTCTGGGCGGGTTGGAAATACTTGGCAAATACCTCCAGGGGGATTCTCTTCACCTGCTCCCCGGGATATTCCCCGGCCTGGATGATCTTCGCAAAGAGATTGGATTCATCGATGTCGGTGGCCTGGATTTGCAGATTGCCGAACGCGAATTTGCCCAGATTCTCCGCAAACACCATGGCCAGGGAATAGGGCTCCTGGCCCATGGCGCAGCCGGCGTCCCAGACGCGGATGCGGCTGCGGCCCAACACCTCCGGCACCATCTGTCTGACGACAATCTCCAGGGTGTGTAAGTCTCTGAAGAAATAGGTAAACGCCAAGTTTGTCGCCTTCTTTGATTAAGAGGCTGACTGCGCAGTTCAGTTGCCCTGAAGACGGGCCGCCCTCGGCTCCAGGATTTCCCGGTGCATCAGTTGCGGCACGTCGAGAATTAACGCCACGGTGCCGTCTCCCAGGATAGTGGCCCCGGATATGCCCTCCACCCCTTGATAGATCCTCCCCAAGGATTTGATGACGGTTTGCTGTTCACCGATGACGTTATCCACGATAAAACCCACCCGGTTGTGGTCCATTTCGGTAATAACAATCTGTTCGATGGCCGGGGGGACGCCGTTGATCTGAAAACGCTCCCGCAAATGTATGTAGGGAACGATCTCGCCCCGGACGTTGGCGATATTATGGCCGTGGGCCTTGGCCACGTCCTCCCGGGTCAATTCCACGCATTCCGTAACCGCGGCCAGGGGCAGAACAAAAAACTCATCTTCGATCGTCACCAGCAGGCCCTCAATAATCGCCAAGGTCAGGGGCAGCTTAATCGTGATGGCGGTGCCCTGCCCGGCGCGGCTGTTGATCTCGATGGAACCCCGCAGGGCCTCAATGGCCTTTTTCACCACATCCATCCCCACTCCCCGGCCGGAGACGCTGGTGATCTCCCGGGCGGTGGAAAATCCGGGGGCCATGATGAAGGCGAACAGCTCTTTGTCCGGTATTTCCGCGTCCGGGGCCAGCCAGCCCAATCCCACGGCCTTGGCCCGGATGGCTTCCCGGTCCAGGCCGACGCCGTCGTCCTCCACCCGGATAACCACCTGGGTCCCGGAATGGCCGGCGGTCAAGCATAATTTCCCTTTTCCAGGTTTGCCGGATTTAACCCGGACCTCCGGTGACTCGATGCCGTGATCGATGCTGTTTCTAATGAGGTGCACCAGGGGATCGTTAAGCTTATCGAGGACCGTTTTGTCCAGTTCCGTTTCCGCGCCGCTGGTGCTCAACTCGACTTCCCGCCCCAACTCTGCAGACAGGTCCCGGACCAGGCGCTGGAATTTGGTGAAGATCGTGCCGATGGGCAGCATGCGGATATTCAGGACATTGTCCCTGAGATCCCCGGTGAGCGTCTCCACCTCTTCGGCAATGGAGAGGAGTTGAGGGTCCTCCAGCACATCCGCAGTCTGGCTGAGGCGTGCCTGCACCGTCACCAGTTCCCCCACCAGGTCCACCAATTTGTCCAGCTTGGCCGAGGGGACCCGGATGCTTCCCGTGGCCTGGGCCTCGTGTCTCTTTTTATGGACCCCCCGGATATGTTGCTGTTCCACCAGGGCGGATTGCACCTGATCGCGGTTTACCAGATTCGCCTTGACCAGGGCTTCCCCGATCAAAGTGCGCCGGTTGAGCACCTCATCCAACGCCTCCGGGTTCAACTCGCCCCGGGCAACCAGGATTTCCCCCAATCTCTTGTAATTGCTATCCTCTTCCGGCTTCAAGCCGTCATCAATGACCTCAATGGTCAAGTCGCTTTCGTCCGCCACAAAGATAAAGACATCCTGAATGGCGTCGAGCCCCCGGGAAGTGGTCAAGAAAATATCCCAGGCGGTATAACAATATTCCGGATTGATGGCCGCTAAAGAGGGGATGGTTTCGGCATGGGCAATGACGTTGCATTCACCCAGCTCGCGCAATTCCTTGAACAGGGTGAGAGGGTTGGTGCCCCTTAGAAAGATCTCCGCCGCGGGCCGGAAGCAGATCCGGTAAGTAACCGGTAATTCCTGAGATGGAAGGACGTCGGGGTCTGGGAAATCGGGCGCGGCGGGCCGGTCTTCAACTCCGCCTTCCGGAGGAGCCGGCATCAATTCCTGAATAGCGGCGATAATTTCTTGTCTTCGCTCGCTAAAACCGGGTTCGTTGCCGTGCAATAAGGCCTTGATTTCATCCCTGGCGGCCAAACTTAAATCCACCAGTCCCTTGGTGACCCCCACCTTGCCGTTCCGCACCAGGTCGAAGACCGTTTCCACCTCATGGGTAAAGGCAGCGATCTCGTCGAAGCCGAACATGGCCCCGGAACCTTTGATGGTGTGCAAAGCCCTGAAAACCCGGCCCATCAGTTCCTGGTCCCCGGGGGATCGCTCCAATTCCAGCAGGGAATCTTCCAACTCCGCCAGCAGCTCGGAGGCTTCTTCTTTAAAAGTCTCCCTGTGTTTATCTTTCATCCCAAAACCTTTTTAACCACCGCAATCAATTGCTCCGGCGTAAAAGGCTTGACGATCCAGCCGGTGGCCCCGGCCGCCTTGCCTTCCTGCTTTTTTTCCAACTGCGATTCCGTGGTCAGCATGATAATGGGGATAAATTTGTACCGGGCATTCGCCCGCAACTGGCGGATCAAGCCGATACCGTCCAGGTTGGGCATATTCAGGTCGGTGATCACCATGTGGATGGCGCTACCGTCGAGTTTTGCGAGGGCGTCTTGGCCGTCCGCGGCGGTAATTACCTCATAGCCCGCCTGCTGCAGAGTGAAGCCGACCATCTGGCGCACGCTGGCGGAGTCGTCCACGTTCATAATAACTTTACCCATTAACTCCAACCCTCCTTCCAGATGCAAATTTCCCGGACATCGATGGCACAACCCTCCTGCCGGACAAATCCCGCTTCCGCAACGGCTGACCGGAGGAGTTCGGGACGGTGGCCGTCTAACGTCAATTTCTTTTTCTTTCGGGCAGCCGTGTGGTGAGCAGCACAGAGAAGCTGCAAAAAGGAAATATCCACCTCGGTGACGTTTTCAAAAACCAGATGCAAACGATCCATCCGGCTTAACGATTCCACCAAGACCGATTTCAATTCTGCTGCCCGTTCTACAGTAAGGCTCCCCTCTAACTTTACTGAGTTGTTCACATTTGACTCTGCCAATTTAATCTCCATAACGCGGCCTCTTTTTAAAACAATTCCACGTTGTCACCCAGATCATCTTCCTTATTTTTTTCACTTTCCTTGATTACACAATGATCATCTTTAATCTTCTGTAAACCTGATTCCATTTCTATAATAGAACGAGGATCGGCCACTGAAACATGTACCATTCTCTCGGCTTTCATAGTATAGTTATCTTCTAATGTTTTTACTTCGAGGTGCCCTGTTTTTTCTAATTTTTCCAATATATTTTGCGACTCGCATTGCCTGCTTAATATATTAAACTCGGATAGAACCTGATTGATTGTTTCCACAACGCGTTCATGAACATTTATTTCGCCACAAATTCTTTGAAGATCCTGGGAAAGGAGATTGCCTTTCTCCTGCACCTCCGCTAAATCGGAGTAAGCTTTTTCATCCAACGCCTGGAGAGACTCCAAAATTGTTCCTATCTCATTAATTAATAGCGACTCCTCCATATCCGGTTCATCTTGATCACCGCCACCGTTAAGATTTAATTCTTGGGCGGCGGAACTGACGGACTCAAGGTTTTGGGATAAGTTGACGGTCAACTGCCGAGGCTGTCGAAAAAGGCATCCTTTCGATTATTTCTCCTCTGATCTTTGT
>DYJG01000126.1 GCA_020723225.1 Desulfobacca acetoxidans
CCCTGGCCGGGTTGGGGGCCGTGGTGGTCATCTACCTGGTTTTCTTCCTGTTCTTCAAATACCGCCTCAACCAGAAGAACATGAAATATCAGTATTATTCCCAGATTTCCGATAAGTTCGGCCTGATCATTCTGGATGACCGCACCGTGTTGCACAAGAACGGGAATATGCTGGTCCAGGGCCGCCGCTGGCGGGGGCCCAAGCAGGTGGGCGCCGCCCCCGAGGTGCCCGAGGCGGAAGTGATTATTACCGAGAATCCGGGCAGATCGCTGCCCGCACCCAAACCCTGATGTCTGAACCTTCCCGGGGGGGGGCCGCCTCCGGCGGCGCCCGCCCTTGCCGTTTGGCCTTGCTGGCCGCGCTGCCTCTGGAGGTGCGGCCTTTTTTGCGCCTGGTTAAGGCCCGGCGCCTGAAAGGGGTGGATCTGCCCGCCTGGGAATTCGGCCCGGGGGAGGGCAGGGGGGTAGCGGCTATAACCGGTATGGGGGAGGAGGCCGCGGCCGCAGCCGCCAAACGGGTGGCGGCCAGGTGGCAGCCGCAGGTTCTCATCTCCCTCGGGTTCAGCGGCGCCCTGCTCCCGGGGTTGGCTCCCGGGGACCTGGTCCTGGGGGAGTCGTTCCACCATTACGATCCGCAAAGCGGCAGGCTGGAAGTAGTGAAGGCTCCGGCCCCGTCCCTGCCATTAGCGGAACTGGCGGAGCATCTGACCGCGGCGGGATTGCCCGCAGCCATCGGCAGTTGCATCACCACCCCGGGCATCCTCCATAAGGGCGGCCAGGGGGGGCCGCTCAAGCATCTGCCGCACCCCACGCTGGACCTGGAGACCGCGGCCCTGGCCACAGCGGCCCTGGAAGCGGGAATGCCCTTTCTGGCCCTGCGGGTGATCACCGACACCGGGGGCGAGGAGATCCCGGATTTTATCCGGGAAGGCTGGGAACCGGGGTACGGTCCGGGAATAACAAAAGCGCTGGGCTGGCTGGCCGGCGACCCCCGGCGGCTTAAGGCCATGCTGCATCTCTGGCGCCGAAGCAGGCTGGCGGCAAAGCGGTTGGCCCAGGCCCTGGAGGCGCTTTTGCCCTTAATTTAAGGTCTTCGGTCTTCGGAGGCAAGGAAATCGAAGCGAATTACGTGACTACTGCTGCTGGCCCACATGGGACCGGCCGGTCCCATTTTTAATCCGTTTCCCGACGTTCCCGAAATCAAGCTGCTTCCCTACTCCCGGGTCTCTTCGGTCCCTCCTTGGCAAGTAACTCCGGTCAACACGTCGGGCGGGGTCTCTTTCCTGGGATCCTCCACGTATTCCTGCCCCATTGCCTTCGTCAGAAGTCTTTTAAAAACGCTGAAGTCCACATCCAGGTTAGTGTCCGATTTGCTGCCGTCCGGAACCAGGAGCTGTATGGTTGCCGGTGGGTTACTTATGGAGAGACGCGTCAGATTACGGAGTTGGTCGAGGGTCTGTGCGGTGTAGAACACGCGGACGAGGTAACTGTTCGTTTCACCATTCACTTGCCGCAGTTCGAAAACGAGGGCGCCGCCGAGAGCACAATAATCCTGTTGGTATCCGGGCAACTGCCAGTGCACGTCAAGAAGCCCCGCCAATCCTGACACGCAGGTATCGGTGCTGATCACCACCACCATCCGCGATTTGGCATTTCCAAAAGCTCCGAAAAAGTTGAGGCCTTTTATTGCTTGCAGCATGGTGCGGATTATGTGTGAGGCGGCGTTGGAACTCTGTACCTTCTTGAGATAGGGCAGACGCGTTTGGATATATTCATTAAGGATCACTAGTCTGGTAGTCTGGGAGATTTGATTCGGCGTGAGCCGCCCCCAGGCCACATCACTCATGGGAAAGTTGTCGGCGTATTGCATCATAAACGGGTCGGCGGCGCCTTTGACTTCCTTCAGGCCGCCTACATTAATGACCGAGCCGGTCTTTAGTTTAGTATTGGCCGTAAGGGTAATTGGTATAGTGGTGGGGTCAACTTTGCCTGGGGGCACAGGGCCATTGTTAAAGAGCACGCTTCTCATAAGAGAATACTCGCCGCTGTAAGCGGATGCCAACGCGCCGCCGCTGTTATATATTGCCTGGGCCTGTTGGGCGGCGACTTTGGCGTCAACCTGCGCCACGCCTGCGGCTATGGGATCGAAAACCGGGTCGGGCTCGCCGATATTATATGAGTGCACGGGGGCATTCACGTTCGTGATCAAGCCTTTCCCGAATGCTTTAGCCGTCTCCCAGGAGCGCTCCTTGGATTTGGAACGGAAATACGAATGCGATAAATCTTGTTGATTGTTGCCCGTGAGAAGTCCCTGGGCTAGCAGGTATTGACGGAAATAGGCCCCCAGGAGTCTTGCCGCCTTTTTGCCGTTCGGGGTCAAACAACCTGGCGGGACCTCAAACTCGGGGTAAGGATCGACTGCATACTGAGCCAATTCTTCCGGGGAATGAGTAGCTGAGCGTATGTTATGGCGCCCGAAGATGATGATCTGTTTAAGAGTGGTGCCGTCATTGTCTCTAACCGTTTGCGCCGGAGCCTGGGCCCCGGCGAGTAAGGAGAGCGCCAGCATGAGACAGGGGAGAATAACTAGTCGCTTAAAAATTTTCATATTCCCTCTCCTTGTAAAGACCCAAAATCCAAAACCGAAGACCGAAGACCGAAGACCAAAAAACTCCTTAACACTTCTCCCCGGACCAGACCTTCAACCCCCACCAAGTCAAAAAAGGCGTATAAATAAAAATTCCCACCCAGCCCAGGCAGGTTTCGCCGATCCAGAAGGTCATAAAGAGGTTAAACCCCAGGATGCCCAAGTAGAGGCCGGGGCCCAAGAGGGATCGGGAGGGGAAATCCCGACGCCCCCGGGACCACCAGCCCGCGTCCGGCAAATGGACGATCAGCAACTGCAAGACCCGGATCATCACCAGCCCCACCAGGAACCAGCCCCCGAAATTGGCCAGGGTGATGCCGAAATAGACGCCGGGTTCCGGATAGCCGTAGATTTGGCCCAGAAACCAGCGGTAGCCCCGGAGGGCCACCGGATCGATGACCACGTCCAGGGACACCATCAGCACCGCGGACATAATTAGGACGCGCCGGGAACCGAGAAATTTGGTGTTCTCTTCTAGTAAATAACCCCGGCCCTGCCAGCGGCCCCGGCCCAGGGCCGCGAGAGCCATGGCAAAGCTGGCGTAGGCCAGAAAGACGTAGGACAGGGAATCCATGAAGGGAACCCCCGCCACCCAGAGTTCCCGGTCCAGGGTAGCGGGGATATAGATGTACTCGCCGAAGGGAAAGCCCCAGTTAATGGAGGCGAATTCCGCGGTCCAGGCGATGAGGTAGCCCAGGACCAGAAAGGCCAGGGTGCGGCCCGCGCCCAGGTGCAGGGTGGCCAGCGCCAGGTATGCGGCCAAAAAGACGAAAACATAGGGCCGCAAAACGATGGTGCCGCCCAGGAGAAATAAAAAATCCCACATGAATGCCCAAATTATCATGCACCCGGGGCGCAGGTCAAATAGCGGGCTTGATTTTAAGAAGTTAATGGTTAATAAAATTGAAATTGGCATTTGAACGAAGCAGAATTTGAACCGAGGGGCCGAAAATGAAACGGATTTCGCGGACTCTGCTCACACTTCTCAAATGGTTCATCGGCGGCGTCATTATGCTAGAAGTGGCCAGCTTCCTGGCCATCTCCCTGAGCAACTACTGGATCTACGGGCAGTTGCGGGACGGCGAACGGGTGAATTATGATCCCTATGCCCTGTTTCTGGAGGGGGTGCGGCCCACTCATAACAACCCTCCGTCCCAGGAGAAGGGGCAAAGGGTCTGGCTTTTCGGCGGGTCCACCATGCGGGGCGCCACCGATTACGACGAGCGCACCATCCCCAGTTTCCTGGCGCAATATTGGAACCGGGAAGATCCCCATAACCCCGCGGTCATGGTCAACCATGGGGAAGACGGTTTCAATTCCCTGATGGAGACCAAATACCTGCAAAAACTTCTCATCGATAACCAGCCGCCGTCCTTGATTCTCTTTTTCGACGGCGCCAATGATTCCGCCTACTTTGCCCAACACCGCACCCCCGACGCCCACCAGGGTTACGACCGGGTGCGGGGGTTAATCGAGGATTACCACCGCAGTCTCTTCGGCTTGCTGAAACCTTTGAACGCGGCCATGTGGTCCTCCTTTACCCTGGAGCTTTATGACAAATTCCGGCAGGGGGTCATCCGTATCGACCCCGGGGATCCGGCGTTGGAGCAGTTCGTGGACAGTTGCGAAAAGAGGTACGACTACCTCCATAAGGTGGCAACCGGTTTTGGGTCGAAATTCCTCCTCGTTTGGCAGCCTTGCTGGTGGGCCGAAACCGAGCCGGTGGCCCGGGAGGTCAGCAAGAATGAATCTCTGATTCTTGGCAAGAGATCGGCCTTGCGCCATAACTTCGTGGTCACCTACCAGGCCATGGTGGACCGGTTGGAGAAAAAGCCGTATTTCATTAATTATCAAAACGTCTTGTGCTCCCGGACTGAGCCTGTCTATCAACCCGACGGCATCCACCTGCTGGACGCAGGCCGGAAGATAGTGGCCCGGCATCTCAGCCAGGACCTGAAGAAGGGGTTTTTAATTGCCGAAAACCGGGATAACCCCAAAGGTTTGGCGGCGCTAGGCCCGCAGCATGCTCCTCCCCGTTAGAATTTCCGCGATCCAATCCTTGCGCCTCCAGGATAAGAGGGGAAAAGGGAAAAAGGCGAAAAGGGGAAAGGGGCCTTAAGTCCGGTAATCTTTCCCCTTTTCCCCTCTTTCCCTTTTCCCCCTTTTTTCCTGCCGTTTCTCCCAAGTATTAAGGTAAATGGGCATTAAACTGAATTATAGTGTATAGTTAGTATACAAGTCAGCCCTGGAGGCAGTCGTTTATGAAGGTGATTTTGGCCCGCACCGCCGGTTTTTGCATGGGGGTGAAAAGGGCTTTGGAACTGGTTTTAAAGGCCATCAATCAGAACCCGGGGCGGATCTTCACTTACGGCCCCCTGATCCACAACCCGCAAGTGTTGGAACTCCTCAGGGAACGGGGCATTGCCATTCTTAATCCCGGAGAGATGATCCCCGACGGGCTGGTGGTCATCCGGGCCCACGGCATCCCCCCCCAGGAACGCCAGGAGTTGGAGGACGCGGGCAACCGGGTCATCGACGCCACCTGTCCCCGGGTCTCCAGGGTGCAGGCCATCATCCGGCGTTGGGCCCGCCAGGGAGCCTCCACCCTCATCGTCGGGGACGCGGACCACCCGGAGGTGCGGGGACTCCTGGGCCATACCCAGGGGCGGGGCTACGTGATCTCCACCACCGATGAGGTGGCGGAGCTGCCCGAACTCCAGGAATTGATCGTGGTGGCCCAGACCACCCAGAGCGGCTCCCAATTCGAAGCCCGGGTCAAGGAAATCAAAACCCGCTTTCCCCAGGCCCGCATCTTCAATACCATCTGCGACGCCACCGCCTCCCGGCAGGGGGAGGTTCAGGAACTGGCCACCCAGGTGGAGGCCCTGGTGGTGGTGGGGGGGCGCAACAGCGGCAATACCCAGCGCCTGGTGGAGATCTCCCGGAACTCGGGAATTCCCACCTACCACGTCGAGACGGAACAGGAACTGGACCTGGGAGAGATGAGCCGCTATCAGACCGTGGGGGTGACCGCGGGAGCCTCCACTCCCCACTGGCTCATCAGCAACGTGGTGAGCACCCTGAAACACGCCTGGCTTTTCCGCCCCGGCTCCTTAATCAACTACCTCTACCGGGCCTGGCGATTCATCCTCAAGTCCAACCTTTACGTGGCCCTGGGCGCGGGCTCCCTCAGCTACACCTCTTCTTTGCTGCAGGAGGTGGAGCCCATGTGGTCCTATTTCTTCATCGCCTTCTTCTACGTCTACGCCATGCATCTGCTGAACCATTTCACCGACGAGGCCTCCAAGTTCAATGACCCGGTGCAGTCCATGTTCTATGGGCGGCATAGGCTTTTCCTTTTGAGCACCGGGGCCATCTCCGCAATGCTGGCACTGGCCATCAGCCTCTATCTCGACCCGTTGGCCTTTGTCTTTATCCTCTTCATGAGCGCGCTGGGCCTCATTTACAATTTCAAGATCATTCCCGAACGGCTGGCTGCGGTGACCCAAATCGCCAAACTCAAGGAGATCCCGGGGTCCAAGACCATGTTCACCGCGGTGGCCTGGGGGGTGCTGGCGGCCCTGATTCCCGTGGCCTGCTCCGATCAGGACCTGACTTGGGCCACGGCCATCGCCTTCTTTTTCGTGGCCGGGATGATCTTCATCCGCTCCGGCCTCTTTGAGATCCTGGCCATCGAGGGGGACCGGGTGGTGGGAAAAGAGACCCTGGCCATTGCCCTGGGAAAAGAACGCACCCTTAATTTTCTCTTTCTGGGCACCCTGGTCTTTATGGCCGTTCTGCTTCTGGCCGCTTGGCTGCGATTGATTCCTTCCCTGGGTTACGCCCTGGCTCTCTGCGGCTGCTATTCCCTGGGATACCTCTTTTTATACCGTCAAGGTTGGCTGGAGTCGGGCCTCTTCCTGGAGACCCTGGTGGAAGGCAATATGATCCTGGCCGGCATGGTGGCCTTTCTTTGGGATCCCTTTAACCGCTTTTTCTAGGTTTTCGGTTTTCGGTTTCCGGTTTTCGGCAAGTGGAAATATCTATGGTGATAATAATCCGGGCGGTGAGGTCCGGATTAAAACTGGGATGACTGAAGTTATCCGACCGGGAAGTCGAAAAGGGAAAGAAGGGGGAAATGGCCTGTTTCATTGAAAAACGGAAAACGGGAAACGGCAAACGGAAAACGGTTTTTTAGCAAATTTTTTATTGACAAAAACCGGCGAGCATTCTAATATGGCGCTGGGTAAAACCGGAAAATGAAAGGAGGTGGGGGAAAAGACAGAAATAACCGCTAGTTGGCTTTGAACACGGAAAGGAGAAACTGGTTACCACTTTCCTAAATTAAGGGGGGAATGATGAACAAGAAATCGTTTTTGATTTTGGCTCTTGTGGCATTGCTGGCTCTGCCCACGGCAGCCATGGCCGCGGCGGA
>DYJG01000127.1 GCA_020723225.1 Desulfobacca acetoxidans
ATGATTTTCATGATTTTCATCATGCAGCGGCCGCAGTCCCTTACTGCGATGTATTTCTTACTGAAAGGCCGCTTCGAGTACTGTTAGAACAAAAACACTTGCAGATAAATCAGGACTTTGGTTGTAGGATAATATCCTCCATATCAGAGGCAGTTGAGTATCTTGAGAAAGAATGAGGAATTACTTACAATTTGCTACATAGGCCACAATCTTACGTGAAACCAACATTAAAACATTCCCCTTTCACCAGAATCATGGATTCCTGGCCGGAGGCGCGGATTCGGGAACTTATCGCCAACGCCACTGACGCCGACGTCACCCGCGCCTTAAGCCGGGAGTTGCTGCACCCCGAGGACCTGGCTGCCTTGCTGTCGCCGGTGGCTGCGCCGCGGCTGGAGGAGATGGCCCGGTTGGCCCACAGGATCACCCGGCGGCAGTTCGGGCGGACCATCGGGTTGTATGTGCCCATTTATTTGTCCAATGTCTGCGCCTCGGATTGCACTTACTGCTCTTACGCTTTCCACTCCGGCCGGGAGGGGGAGCGCCGGACCCTGACCCCGGACGAAATCCGCACCGAGTGCCAGACCCTGGCGGCGCACGGTTTTCAAAACGTGCTGCTCTTGACCGGCGACCATCCCCAGGCTGCGCCGGTGGATTATCTGGCCCGGGCTGTGGCCATCGCCCGGGAATACTTCCCCTCCGTGTCTGTGGAAATCTATGCTTTAAAAGAAGAGGACTACCGCCGCCTGGTGGACGCGGGGCTGGAGGGCGTGACCCTATACATGGAGACCTATCACCGGGAGACCTACGAGAAGGTGCATCTGAAGGGCCGGAAAAAAGATTATTTAAACCGCTTGGCGGCTATCGAGGCCGCGGGCAAGGCCGGGGTGCGGCGGCTAAGCATCGGCGCGCTGCTGGGTCTTTACGACTGGCATGTGGACGGCTTCTGGGCCGCGCTCCACGCCCGTTATCTCCAGAAGGAGTGCTGGCAGAGTGCGGTCGCCATCTCCTTCCCCCGCCTCTTTAACGTCCCGGCCCGGCACACCATCAGGCACCCCTTGAGCGACAAGGAGTTGGTGCAGTTGATGCTGGCCCTGCGCCTCTTTCTGCCGGAGGCGGGTTTCAACCTCTCCACCCGGGAGCGGCCCGAACTCCGGGACCGCCTCATTCCTTTGGGGGTGACCATGATGAGCGCGGGGTCGTCTACCCGCCCCGGCGGCTACGCCCGATACGGCGGGGAGACCCTGGAGCAGTTCGCCACCGAAGACCGCAGGAGCCCGGAGGAAGTGGCAAAGGCTATCAGGCGGGCGGGCTATGACCCGGTGTGGAAGGACTTTGATCGGGCGTTTGTGGAATAAAAAGATTTCACCACAGAGGCACAGAGGACACAGAGAATCACAGAGAAAATAATTTATGGCGGGCAAAGCCCGCCATAAATTTCTTTTTCTCTGTGTTACTTTGTGCTCTCTGTGTCTCTGTGGTAAAATTTTTTTATTTTTTAGGAGATGTTCCGTTGAAACTGACCATCAACGGCGAGGGCCGGGAGGTGGCCGCGGCCACGGTGCTGGCGCTGCTCGAGGAGCTGGGGCTTAATCCCCAAGCCACAGTGGTGGAGCTGAACCACGCGATTGTGGATCGGGGCGCTTACCAGGAGACGGCTTTGGCAGACGGAGACGTGTTGGAATTAGTGCGCATCGTGGGAGGCGGCTGATGAACCCTAACCAACGCCTGGCCGCTTTTCAGGCCGCCGATCTTTACGTGGTGATCACCGAGGCTTTTTGCGCCGGGAGGCATGCCCATGAGATTTTGGTGCAAAGCCTGATGGCCGGGGTGCGCCTGGTGCAACTGCGGGAAAAGGAGATGAGCGGCCGCAGCCTCTATAATCTGGCCCTGGAATTCCGGCGGCTGACCGAGGCCGCGGGCGCGCTGCTGATCATCGACGACCGCCTGGACATCGCCCTGGCCTGCGGCGCGGACGGCGTGCACCTGGGCCAGGAGGACCTGCCCGTAGAGGTGGCCCGGCAGGTCGCGCCGGACCTGATCATCGGCGCGTCCACCCATTCCCTGGAAGAGGCCCTGGCCGCCCAGGAACAAGGCGCGAGCTACGTCAACATCGGCCCCATCTTCGCCACCCAGACGAAGCCCGAGGTAACTCCCCTGGGTCTCGAAGCCATAGACCGCATAGTTCCCCGCTTAAGGATTCCCTGGACCACTATGGGCGGCATCACCCGGGCGAACATCGCCCAAGTGGTGTTCCACGGCGCCCGGCGCCCGGCGGTGATGAGCGCGGTCACTGCCGCGGCCAACCCCCAGGCCGCGGCCTTGGAATTGCGGCAGATCATCCTGGCCGGGCGGGAAGGGCCGGTGCAACTGCATTAAAAGAAAAAGATTCACCACCAAGGCACAAAAGACACCAAGAATCACCAAGGAATAATTTTATGGCGGGCAAAGCCCGCCATAAATGTTTTTCCCTTGGTGCCTCTTGGTGTTCTTGGTGTCTTGGTGGTGAATCTTTGCTTTTAAGCGTCGCACCCCCGGCCGCTCCCCGGGCAGGCCTTGGCCAGGCCCTGGCTGCGGCTTTTCATGAACTCGACGGATTCTCCCAGATAAACCGCGCGCAGTCCCAGGTCGATGAAGCCGCTGATCACCAGGGGCTGGATGCCGCATTCCTCCAGGATTGCCTTGGGCGTCTCCCCCAGGGCGCTCACCAATACGGCCCGGCAGTCCTTGAGCGTCTCCGCCAGATCCCACCAGCGCTGGGAGCCGCTCCCCGCCTCCGGCGCGGGGCGCTCCTCCACCATATGGAAACCCTGGCCGTTGTTTTCCCAGATTTGGAAGGAAAGGGCTTCCCCCAGGTGGAGGTTGACCAGCATCCCCTCCTTGGTGGCCACGGCCACGTAAGGTTTATCCGGAGCGCCCGGCACCCGGCGGGAGCAGGCGCTGAGGCAGCTTTGGAACTCCTCGGTCCGGTCCGCGTCCAAGAGGCCCACCGCGTCGGCCCGGCAGCGGGTGCAATGGCGCATCTGGGGGAGGAACTTTTCGGCTTCTTGCCGCAGTTCGGCCATCAGCGCCGGCGCGGGTTCGGGGACCTCCGCAAAGGGCGTGTCGGCATTGGGATAGACCGGCATGCAATTGCACATGTCCACCTTTAAAACCGCCATGGCCCGGGCCACGTCGGCGACGTGCCCGTCATTGACGCCGGGGATGACGATGGTGTTCACCTTGACCGTGATTCCCAAAGATTTTAAAGCCACAATGGCGTCCAACTGGCGTTGCAGCAAAAGCTCCGCGGCTGCCAGCCCCCTAAACACCACCTTGCCGTCCCGGACCCAGCTATAGATTTTTTTCCCGATTTCCGGGTCTACCGCGTTGACGGTGATGGTCACGTGGGTGACGCCCAAGTCGGCCAGTTCCTTAACGTAAGGCAAAATCCCCAGCCCGTTGGTGGCCAGGCAGAGCAGCATCTGCGGAAATTTCTCCCTCACCAGGCGGATGGTTTCCATGGTCTCCCGGGGATTGGCGAAAGGGTCCCCGGGGCCGGCGATACCGGCCACGGTAATGCGGGGTTCTTTCGCCAACACCTTTTCCATATAATCCACGGCCTGCCGGGGAGTGAGCACCGCGCTGGTGACCCCGGGCCGGCTTTCGTTGACACAGTCAAACTTGCGGCTGCAATAGTTGCAAAGGATGTTGCACTTGGGCGCCACCGGCAGGTGCACCCGGCCGCACTCACCCTTGACCGCCACGTTAAAGCAGGGATGACGTTTGGTATCCAGTGTTGTTTCCATAACCATGTTCCTTTTAGTGAGCAGTGAGCGGTGAGCAGTGAACGGTTAAAAAAAACCTCGAAACCGGCTCCTGACTCATAACTCCTGCTTACTGCTTACTGCTTACTGCTCACTGCTCACAAATATCCATAGCCTACCGGAGAGTCTTGCTGCTTCTTCTCCAGCAGGGCGTTGACAATGCGATCCATTAAACTCTGCGCGCCCCGGTAGCCCAAATGCAGTATCCTTTGGCCGCCGAAGCGGTCATGGATGGGAAAGCCCACCCGGATCAGGGGCAGGCCCCATTTCCGGGCCAGGTGGTAGCCTTTGCTGTGGCCGATGAGGAGGTCGGGGGCCAGTGCCTCCGCTTCTTCGGCAATATCATAAAAATCCATGCCTTCCCGAACTATCGGGGGCTCGGGCAAAAGGCCCGCGGTCACCGCGGCAATGGCCTCGGCGAAGTGGCCGCTGTGGCCTCCGGAGGCGCAAAGCACGGGGCGGACGCCGATCTCCGCCAGCAAGGCGGTGAGGCCCACCACCAGGTCCTCTTCCCCATAGACCACCGCCTTTTTCCCGAAAACATACTTATGGCCGTCCACCATGGCGTCGAGCAGGCGGCCCCGTTCCCGGGCGTGCAAGGAAGGGGTGGGACGGTGGCTCAACTCTTCCAAAACTTCAAAAAACCGGTCCGTCTCCCGGAGGCCGATGGGCATTCCCAAAGGCCGCCAGGCCACCCCTAAACGGTTTTCCAGGAAGCGGCCCGCGGTTTCTTGGGGAAACAGGGTGCGGCCAAACTCGAGGGTGGCCCGGGAGCGGCCCATGGCTTTAAGGTCCTTAAGCGGCGTGCCTCCCGCGGGAATTTTTTCATAGTCGGTTTGGGCCGGGCCGTCCAGGGTCTCGGAGATGTCCGGAAGAATAATCCCGGTAAGCCCGAAATCTTTCAGAATCTCTTGCAGGTAGCGAATATCCGCGGGCGAAACAAAGCCCGGCAGGAGATTCACGGTTTTGGTCTGAGGCCCGCCCTCGGCCATCTGCTCCACTACCGCCTTGACCGCGGCATGAAAACCCTCCATATGGGTGCCGGAGAAACTGGGGGTGGAGACCGTCACCAGGGCCGGCAGCTCCCCGTGGCCGTTGGACTCCGCCATTTCCCGGCGAAATTCCTTGACCAGCCCGGGCACGTCGTCGCCGATGGTCTCCGTCAGGCAGGTGGTGGCCACGCCGATGAGCCGGGCGCCGTACTTGGTTTGTACGTTCTTGAGCCCCTGTTTCAGGTTGGGGCCGCCCCCGTAAACCGCCTGCTTCTCCCCCAGGGAGGAGGAGGCGATATCCATGGGCTCCCGGAAGTGGCTGATGATGTAGCGCCGCATGTAAGTGGCGCAGCCCTGGGAGCCGTGGAGAAAAGGCACCGCGGCCTCAATGCCCCGGAAGGCCAGGCAGGCCCCCAGGGGCTTGCAGAGCTTGCAGGCGTTGGTCGTTGACGTATATGGGGCGTTGTGGTGTTTCATGGCGTTTACTCTTATTCAACCGGCAATTTGTCACATATGTCTGGGGGTAAAGGGGAAGAGGTTAAAAGGTGAAAAGGTCTTAGCTCTGCTTTTCGGCTTTTCCTTTTTACCTTTTCCCCTTTTACCCTTTTAACCCTGCCCCGTTTTTGCGGGGCACAAACTGCCACACCGGGCTCATCACCGTGTTATAGACCTCCTGGGCGAAGTTCAGCATGCCCACGAAGCCTTCCAGGGCTTCCTTGCGTTCGTGGTTGTGGTCGCAGAAGCCCACCCCCAGCTTGTAGGCGATGGGACGTTCCTTGACGCCGCCCACGAAGATATCCACGTCCTTCTCCTTCAAGAAGCTGGAGAGTTCCAGGGGATTGGAATCGTCCACGATAATGGTGCCTTCGTCGGTGATGTCATGAAGTTCCCGGTAGTCCGCAGGCGTCCCGGTCTGGGATCCCACCAGCACCACGTCCATGCCCAGGAGGCGGAAAGCCTTGACCAGGGAGAAGGCCTTGAATGCGCCGCCCACGTAGATGGCGGCCTTCTTGCCGGTGAGGGCCCGGCGGAATTCCTGGAGCTTCGGGTATAGCCCCGCCAGCTCCTCCCGCACCAGTTTCCGGGTCCGCTCCATGACCTTCGGGTCATCGAAGAAGCGGGCCACGGTATACAGGGATTCGGCCATATCCTCCACCCCGAAATAGGAGACCCGGATGTGGGGGATGCCGTAGACTTCTTCCATCATCAAGGCCAGGTCCATGGTGGCCCCGGAGCACTGCACCACGTTCAGGGCCGCGCCGTGGGCCTTTTGTAGGTCGCCCACCCGGCCGTCGCCGGTGATGTTGGCCACCACTTCGATGCCCATGCGCTTGAAATAGTCCCGGATGATCCAGATTTCCCCGGCCAGGTTGAAATCCCCCAGGATATTGATGCTCTTTTTGCTGATGCCGGTGGTGTCGCCGGTGCCCACCAGCCGGAACATGGCCTGGCAGGCGGCGTGGTACCCGGCCCGCTTGTTGCCTTTAAAGCCTTCGGACTGCACCGGCAGCACGGGAATCCCCGTTTTTTTACTCGCCTTCTTGCATATCCCTTCCAAGTCATCCCCGATGAGGCCGACGATGCAGGTGGAGTAGACAAAAGCCGCCTTGGGATGGTGCCGGTCGATGAGTTCCCTCAAGGCCCGGTAGAGCTTTTTCTCGCCGCCGAAGATCACGTCCCTTTCCTGCAAATCCGTAGAAAAGCTCAGGCGGTGCAACTCCGGTCCCGAAGAGAGCGCGCCCCGGATGTCCCAGGTGTACGCGGCGCAGCCGATGGGGCCGTGCACCAGGTGCAGGGCGTCGGCGATGGGGTAGAGCACCACCCGGGAGCCGCAGAAGACGCAGGCCCGCTGGCTGACGGCCCCGGCCAGGCTGTCCTTGTTGCAGGCCAGGTCGAAGGGTTGCGTTCCTTTGCGGTGCACCTGGTTTTGCCTTTCTTCGAAGATAACGGATTCCATGATCGTGCTCCTTTTAGCGGTCAGCTTTCAGCGGTCAGCTATCAGCTTTTTAAAAGAAGGGAACCTGGCTGATCGCCCACTGAATTTCAATTTCATCTTTTTCTTCTTTAGCTGACAGCTGACAGCTTATAGCTTCTTTTCCCCCAAATTCAACTCATCAAATAATCTTTCGCCGGCCCGCCGTTCTCCAGGCCGTCCAGGATGGCGTCGACGGCGTCTTCGCCGTCCACTCCCGCGTACCAGTAGCCCTGGGGATAGACCACCAGCACCGGGCCGCTGTCGCAGACCTTCAGGCAGCCGGTGGTGGAGACCATGACGTTG
>DYJG01000128.1 GCA_020723225.1 Desulfobacca acetoxidans
TGACACCGAATAAAACCGCCCAAACTCGCATCTTTCTCATACTGCAACCTCTCTTTGTTGATTGATGGGTTTATCAAACCAGGGCCCTTAAAGAACCCTGGCGCATGCCTTACAGTCGGACAGAAGGCAGGTGTCCCCCCTTTCTCTTTTGGTTAACGGACTCGATATTTCCCAGGATAAATTAACGGGCGCGATTGCCGTATCTTTACGGCCGACTGGCGGAGGTAATCCTGGACTCCGGCGGGATAACGATCTTTCCCTCAAATTGCTGATTATACAAACTCTATACCCGGGCCATGCGGGAACAATGATAGCATTGTTTATAAATTAATTAATAAAGAAAGTAAACATAATTATTAGCGAAATAGCCCCTGGTTTTTATTGTCAAAATAACCATCAAGAGCCAAAATAGTAACATATATGTCAAATATGTCATCATTCAAAAGGGGGATCCCAGGTTCAGCAGCCGCAATTATTATCAATATTATATATGGATAACTATGCGATTATACAATGATACTCGGTGTGGACCGGGCTGCAAACAAGAAAGGCCCGAAAATTCTCGGGCCCCAGAGGATGGAATACTTAAGCATTTCGGCAATCCCGCTACCAAGGCCCGCAGGCCGTAGGCCGGAGACTTTGCGTCCCACCCTTTCGGTGTAGTTTGCCCGTTCGCTGCCCGGAATGATTCCTATCAATTTAGTATGGTTATCGGCACGGCCCTTTGATGGCTTTAATTTGAGTAACTCCAGGAAAAACCCACAACGCCTTTTTCCCGCCAATGGCTGGACAGCCGCCTGTAAAAAATATAAAATATTTCAAGGAAATACCTATCCTTTTTAATTTATAAAAATGTAAGGGGTTGGGGGATGGGGTTTGGGGATGGTCTAAGGTGCACAGGCGAGACGCCTGTGCCACGGGCACCCGGCTCCTTCCCCAGGAATTTACCCACAAAATATGCCACTCATACGCAACTTCAGCATCATCGCCCATATCGACCACGGCAAGTCCACCTTGGCGGACCGCCTCATCCAGTGGACCGGCATGGTGGGGGAGCGCCAGTTCCGGGACCAGTTGCTCGACACCATGGACATCGAGCGGGAGCGGGGCATCACCATCAAGAGCAACACCATCACCCTGCCTTATACCGGGGATGACGGCGAGGAATATGAGCTCAACCTCATCGACACTCCCGGGCACGTGGATTTCTCCTACGAGGTCTCCCGGGCCCTGGCCTCCTGCGAAGGCGTGCTGCTGCTGGTGGACGCTAGCCAGGGGGTGGAGGCCCAGACCGTGGCCAACCTTTATCTCGCCATGGAGCATGACCTCACCATCATCCCGGTGATCAACAAGATCGATCTCCCCCAGGCGGACGTGGACGGGGTCAAGGGCCAGATCGAGAAGGAACTGGGACTGGACCCGGACCAGGCCCTTTTATGCTCCGCCAAGGAGGGGATCGGCGTGGACGAGGTCCTGGAGGCTATCGCCCAACGCATCCCCCCGCCCACAGGCCGCGTGGAGCAGCCGCTCTCCGCCCTGATCTTCGACGCCCAGTATGACTCCTTTCGGGGAGCTATCATCTCCTGCCGGGTCTTCGACGGGGAAGTGAAACCGGGTGATATGATCCGCTTTATGTCCAACAATGCCGCGTATAAGGTGGAGGAAGTGGGCTTCTTCCGCTTGCAGCGGGAGGTGCGGAAAAAGCTGAGCGCGGGTCAGGTGGGCTACATCATCGCGGGTATTAAAACCGTGAGCGACACCCGCATCGGCGACACCATCACCTTGGATGAGCGCCCCGCAGCCCAACCGCTCCCCGGTTTCAAGGAAGTAAAGCCCGTGGTCTTCGCCTCCATCTACCCGGTATCCGCGGACGACTACCAGGCTCTGGCCGAGGCTTTGGAAAAATACAAGCTGAACGACGCGGCCCTGGTTTACCAGAAGGACTCTTCCGCGGCCCTGGGCCAGGGCTTCCGCTGCGGTTTCCTGGGACTGCTGCACCTGGAGATCGTCACCGAGAGATTAGAGCGGGAGTTCGGGCAGAGCATCATCACCACCGTGCCGGGCGTGCAGTACCGCTTCACCTTGGCGGACGGCCAGACCATCACCGTGGACAACCCCATGCACTATCCGGACCCCACCCGCATTAAGGGCAGTGAGGAGCCTTACATCCGGGCTGCGATCCTGGTGCCGGAGCGGTATCTCGGCGCGGTCCTGAAAATGTGCATGGAGCGCCGGGGGGTCAATTCCCGCTTCAGCTACCCCACGCCGGGGCGGGTGGAAGTCACCTTCGAGATTCCCCTGGCAGAGGTGATCATCGACTTCTACGACCGCCTCAAAACCATCACCCAGGGCTACGGCTCCTTTGACTACGAACTCCTGGACTACCGGCCGAGCGACCTGGTGAAGCTGGACATCCTGGTGAACGGCGAAAAACTGGATGCGCTGTCCATGATCGTCTACCGCACCCGGGCCCGGGATTGGGGGGTGCGCGTCTGCGAGCGCCTGAAAGACGAGATCCCCCGGCAGATGTTCAAGATCGCCATCCAGGGGGCCATCGGCGGCCAGATCATCTCTAGGTCCACCATCAACGCCTTCAGAAAAGACGTCACCGCCAAGTGCTACGGCGGCGACATCACCCGGAAACGCAAATTGCTGGAAAAGCAGAAGGCCGGCAAAAAGCGCATGAAAATGGTGGGCTCCGTGGAGATCCCCCAAAGCGCGTTCGTGGCGGTCTTGAAGACGGAGAATGAGTAAAAGCAGGGGTCAGGGGTCATGGGTCAGGGGCCAAGGGCCAGGGGCCAGGGGTCAGAAAAGCAGGGACCAGGGGTCTAGGTGGGGTCAGGGGTCAGAAACTCGGTTGTTCTGTAAATATGATATGGGAAGGGAGAGGTAATTTGGAGGGAAATTAAAATGATTTCGGGCAGGAAAAACCAGCTTACGAAACAAATTGGCGAGTATCTTGTTGCAGCAGAATTATGCCGTAGGGGGTTGATCGCAACGACATTTACAGGAAATGTGCCAGACTTTGATATAATAGCAACCAATGAAAGCTTTGATACCATTCCAATTCAGATCAAAACGATTCGTGGTGGGAGCTGGCAGTTAGACGCTAGTAAATTTATAAAGATCGGTATTGATATTAATACTAAAATTCAGAGAGTTATCGATAAAGAAAACCTTCCCTTTCCTGAGTTGATATGTGTCTTTGTCCGCCTTATTAACCAGGGCGATGATGAGTTCTATATATTTTATTTAATAGATTTGCAACAAATAATATTTGAACATTATAATCAAAATCT
Source organism: Desulfobacca acetoxidans (assembly GCA_020723225.1). GTDB lineage: Bacteria > Desulfobacterota > Desulfobaccia > Desulfobaccales > 0-14-0-80-60-11 > SURF-52. The sequence goes on from DYJG01000128.1 coordinate 3,300, forward strand.
GACCCGACAAAATAGAATGCGCCCCAAAAATCCTAATTCAACTCATATTGCTATAAATGTGGATAAGCTGGAAGTTTTCAAAAATAATTGGAAGTTAATTTTAGAACAGAAAACAAAAATTGAAGTGTAAAAATATTGTCTTATGACACTGACCCCTGACCCCTGGCCCCTGCCCCCCGGCCTTTATGTCCATATCCCTTTTTGCCTGAGAAAATGCGCTTACTGCGATTTTTTCTCCATAACAGACCTATCACTGGTTTCGACCTGGCTGGCGGCCTTGAAGAAGGAAGCGGCGGTTTATCAGAACCGGTTCGGCTTCTTCGATACCCTCTGCCTCGGGGGCGGGACTCCTAGCCTGCTTGAAGCGGAACAGCTTTCCTGCTTATTTGATATCCTACGCCGACACTTCGCATTCTCTCCCGATTCCGAAGTCACCCTGGAAGCCAATCCCGATGATTTGACTCCGGATAAGTTAGGGCTTTATAGAGACTTAGGTATTAATCGCCTGAGCCTGGGCGTGCAATCGTTTAATGATCAGGAACTGGCCTTTCTGGGGCGGCGGCATACGGCCCGGCAGACGGTGGAAGCCCTGGACGCGGCCCGGGCCGCAGGGTTTGCCAACCTCAGCCTGGACCTGATCTACGGCCTGCCGGGGCAGAGCCTGGAGGACTGGAGGAAGACCCTGGAGCAGGCCCTGGCCTTTCATCCGGAGCATCTCTCCTGCTACCAGTTGACCTACGAACCGGGAACCCCCCTGGGCCGGAAGAAGGCCCGGGGAGAGGTAGCCGCCGCCACGGAAGAGGAGGAACGGGAATTTTTTCTCTTCACCTCCCGGTTCCTGGAAAGGCGGGGCTATCTTCACTACGAAATCTCCAATTTCGCCCAACTGGGGAAGGCAGGCAACACCCCCAACCACCAAGCCATCAATAACTACGAATCTTTCAACCGAAAACCGAAAACCGAAAACCGAAAACCCTCCTATTCCCGGCACAACCGCAAATACTGGCGCCACGTCCCCTACCTGGGCCTGGGTCCCGGGGCCCATTCCTTTCGGGATGGGGTGCGCTGGTGGAATGTGGCATCGGTGCCGCAATATTGCCAATCCCTGGCCCGGGGCGAAGCGCCGGTGGCGGACCGGGAAATTCTCTCCCCGGGACAAATCCGGCTGGAAGCCCTCTATCTGGGCCTGAGAACCAGGGAGGGGGCGCCTCTGGAGCTTCTCCGGCAGACTCCGGGATGGGAAAAAACCTTGACGAACTTGCAAAAATCGGGTTTGGTGGAGGTGCGCCGGGACCGGGCTATTCCCACTCTTGAGGGCTTTCTCCTGGCTGACAGCCTGCCGCTCTGTTTTATGGATGGAGGCCTGGGAGAGGACGACATGTTTCTTCAAAAGCGAAGCGCCCCTGGCCCCTGGCCCCTGGCCCCTGATCCCTGACCCCTGACCTCTGGCCCCTGATAAAGGCGCAACGCATGATTCAAGCCAAGGAAGGCCGCATCTCCACCGTCGCCGTCTCCACGGCCCTGGGGACCTCCGGCCGGGGCATCTTCCCCTATACTCTGCTGCCCGGCTACCGGCGGCTGCTCCGGGCGGTCAGGGAGACGGGGGCCGCGGTCTTCGCCAAATCCGCCACCAGGTCCAAAAGAAAAGGAAACTTTATCGCCTGGAATCCCCTTACCTGGAAGTATATCCGCCGGCTTCCCGGCGGCGGCATGCTTAACGCCTACGGCCTCACCAATCCCGGGGCCGAGGCCTGCGCTAGGGAAATTAAGGCGGCGGTGGAGCAGGGCTTTAAGGTCATCCCCAATCTCTATCCGGAGTTTGTCAAAGGCACGGAACTGGCGACCCTGGACATCGTGGAGGCCGTGGAGATTTATCGGCAGACCCTGGGGACGGACTTTTGGGCACTGGAACTCAACTATTCCTGCCCCAATTCCCAGGAGGCCATCCGGGAAAACGTGGCCCAGGGGCTCAAGTGCAGCCAGGCCGTGCGGGCTAAATACCCCGCCCTCTTTTTAATCGCCAAGATCAGTATCTGCCACCCCTACGAGTTTGCCCAGGAATTGGCAAAGCTGGGCATCAACGCCCTCCATGCCGTCAACACCATCCCCTACGAGATCATTTACCCCCAGGGACCCTCCCCCCTGTGGCGGGTGGGGGGCGGAGGCGTCTCCGGCGGGCCGGCCCTGGCTGCGGCCCTGAGCTATAACACCAAGTTGCGGAAAAAGGTGGGGCTGCCTTTAATCATGGGCTGCGGCGTTAAAAACCGGGAGGACGTGCAGAGATACCTGGACGTGGGCGCGGACGCCGTGAGCTTCTGCACCCTGGCCCTGCGGAACCCCGGGGAGGCGGCGGAAACTGTTGGCATATTCAATAGTTAACCTGATATTTTTAAGATAGGTCTCACGCAAAGACGCCAAGGCGCAAAGCAAGACGCAAAAATATCCTGAGTGGATTACCCTTCCGTAAGGAGTTCATCTGTTGGGAAGCCCTAGATATATAGCGGTCATAGGCGGGGGCGACGCGGCCCCCGACATTCTGAAGGCGGCCCGGGAAGTGGGCCGGGAGGTGGCTAAGCGGGGTGCGGTGCTGCTCTGCGGGGGGTTAAGCGGGGTGATGGCCGCCGCGGCCCAAGGCGCCAGGGAAGCGGGCGGGGTAAGCATCGGCATCCTCCCCGATGCCGACCGCAGCCGGGCCAATCCTTATCTCACCTACTCCATCCCCACCAATCTGGGCCACGCCCGGAACGTCCTCATCGCCCACGCCGCGGATGCGCTCATCGCCATCGACGGCGCGCACGGCACCATCTCCGAGGCGGCTATAGGATTAAAGCTGGGGAAGCCGGTGATCGGGTTGCACGTTGGCTGGGAGATGCCGGGGTTGAAGAAGGCACGGAGTGCGCAGGAAGCGGTGGCTACGGCGTTACAGGCTTTTGGGGCTTAATTCCAATTCGTAACCGAAAGGTTTTCCGTAGGGGCGAACCTTGTGTTCGCCCTGAACGTTGCTGGGCGAACACAAGGTTCGCCCCTACGTTTGATGCCTTTTTGACTGTAATTAAACATGAGAATTTTGACGAATGCAGAGGCTAAGCCTCCCCAGGCCGCCCCATGGCTAAAGAAACACTCTATAATCGATGTCCAAAGCCTTGGCCAGCTTTTTGGCCATTTCCTTGCCGATGGGACGCTTGCCTCGCTCCATTTCGGAAAGGTGACGCTGGGGCACCCCTATGCGCCCGGCCAATTCCCGCTGTGTAAGCCCTTCCTTGCCTCGGGCCCCGGCCAGGGCCGCGCCGGGCAAAGTCTTCTCATTATATTCGGGAAACGCCAGCCGCCAGGGGAGCGCCTCTCCCAGGTTGACGAAACATAGTGGTTCCAAAGCCTTAATCGCTTCGTCCTTTTTTACCGAGGGCCCCACAAACTTCAGTTCCACGGTTTCTTTATCAATAAGGGGCTCTTTCATGGGTTCCTGCATTACAGCAAAAAGGGGCGGATTAATACCCGCCCCTCCGTTTTTATGGCTAAAAGATGATGCTTCTTTAAATTTCCAACCACGAATCCGAGAACAGCACCTGGCCCATGATGACCCGGGCGGTCTTGGCGTAGTTCTGCAGTTCCTTGGAGAGCGACGGAATGTCCACGGATTTGCCGTCCATGACGTCGTAGACCACTTGCACGGCTTCCGGTTTCTTCCCGTCCACCACGGCCCAGAGATCGTCGTCGAAGGCGTCGACGATGGCGGAGCGCATGCCGTAGCGCTGCAGCATGATGACGT
>DYJG01000129.1 GCA_020723225.1 Desulfobacca acetoxidans
CTGCTTCAGATAAGGGCTGGTGGCCCGGGCCAGGCGGTTGGGGCGGGGTTCTTCGGACATGACAGGCTCCTCGGCGTCCGGGATAAGTTTCTTCCTCATTAATCCCTGAAACTAAACGGTTTTCAAAGTTCCCGTCCAGGTTTCGAAGGCGGGGATGGGCATCTCCCTTTCCTCCGGTTTATAGAAAATTACGTACGTCATATTTTTCCAACTGACAAAGGAACGATCCCGGGTGGCTTTTTGATAACGGGTGCGCCAGGTTCCGGTGTTGAGATAAACCTGCTCAAGCGAGCCCCGCGTACGTATCGGCATCACCAGGGGGTCGTGGGAATGGCCGTGGACCAGGTAACGGAGCCGGGAATCGAAGGAAAATTCCTCGGGAGCGGCTTCCAGGAGATCGTCTTTATAAAAGAAGCCTTGTGCTTTCATGGCCAGGGACAGCAGCTTTTCCCCGGGGAAGACCTTAAACTTTTCCAGCAGGTAAAGGACCGCCTGGATCTTGTCGGCTTCATCAAAGGGGTCCAGCCATTTGTCATGGCGCTCATACCAGGCCTTGACGAAATCGAGCTCGTTAAATCGGGTGATGACCGCGTCCACGGTATCTTCTACGATTTCTTTGAGCCAGTTGGCTTTGCTGACTTGATAGAGCAGCCACTCGATCACCGCGGAAAACGGCCTGACATTCTCAATCTCCTGAAAGTTTTCCACAATTCTGGCCTTCTCCGCAGCCGGCAGGGGCTCTCCCGCCAGCCTCCTTTCCAGCTCATAGGGCAGGCGGGAAATAAGCTCGGTGGTGATGGGGTCGCCGATGGGCACCCTCTGGTAGTCCGCCTCGGTTAACGAGCTTCCGCCTTCATAATTGTACTTGTCAAACTCATGTCCGTGCCGGGCCAAAACCCCGTAATCCGGATCAAAGGAGAGATGCAGGAAAAGCTGATCGCCGACCGTCGGCAGCCCCAGACATTCCTTTATCTTTTTCCTCAATCTGGCATATTCCGGCCGGTTCGCCAGCCGGTCGTGATTTCCGGGGATATACTGCAATATCGGGGAATAATCCAGTTTACAGCGATCTTTCAGTTCCTGAAAACGGGTCCTGAACATTTCCAGGACCTTTGGATTATCGACTCCTTTCTCTTTGTTTTTCCGGTTTGCAATACTGTTGAAAATGGCCAGGGCGTGGTCCTCGATTTTCGGATCCTGGCCCCAGGGTCTTTGATCTTCCGGGATCGGCTCGAACCAGGCCGTGGTCCGTAACAGATCGAAAATATCTCCCAGGAGCACCAATTTCAGCTCTTTGATCTTCCCTTTATTGCTTGGCCTGTTGATAATCCCGACCAAGTCGTCGAAAAAATAATCGAATGCGCGCCAGGGGATATTGTGCTCACCAGCGCTGCCGTCAACGAAATGCAAATCACTGATAAAAACCAGCATCTCCAGGCTCCTTACCTCGGGATATTTTATTTTTTAAATTTGGCGATGAACTTGCCCAGGGCTTCCTCCGCGTCACTCCGGGCCTTTTCCGCCTTAGCCTTGAGAGATTCCCACTTTTCCGCGCCGGCCTCTTTCAGTTCCTGGAGTTTCTGCCGGGCTTCCTGCTGTTTGGCGGTTAATTCTGCGACTTTTTGGTCGATTTCCGCTGCGGCTTCTTTGCCGGCCTTAAGGGCCTTGGCCTTTAATTCCCCGATCTTGGCGTCCAATTGCTCCAATTGTTCCGCCATTCTTTTCAGATAAGTCTTTGGTTCCTCCATAAGCCTGACCTCCTTTAGTATAAAATAATTGAATAATATCAGCGTTCATCGGCGTTCATCGGCGGTTAATTATTTTACCGCCGATGAACGCAGATATACGCAGATGAATTCAGATAATTAATAAAATATCCAGTGTATTTAACCGAAAACCGTTCTTCGGGTAAGTTAAGGCCCCAAGGCCTGGAGTCAAGGACAGCTCAGATGCGGAGCAGGAAGCAAAAAAGGTCCAGGGATTTGAGTCCCCTGGACCTCTTTTGCCTGTGCCTGCCTTGAGGGATGCGGTTTTATCTGCTGCGGATTCCCTGCATCCTGCCGGCTCCCTGAGCCTGGGGAGCGGGCTGAGGGGCCCGCACCGCCCGGTTCGCCCCCGGATTGGGGGTCGCCATATTAGGCGCCGGGGCTGACCGGGTCATAACTCTGGGACCTGCCGGAGACCCCATAGGCGCCCCTGGGCGAGCCTGCTGATTGGCCCACTGGGGCCTCGACCCCCCGGGGTTACCCCGATAATTTCCCTGCTGTTGGGGGCCCTGGGAATTCGGCCGCTGATTGAGTTGGGCTGCCTGGCGATTGCTCTGGGGGGCGCCAGCCGGTTGTTGTCCCGGGTGCCGGCCCACCATGGTATTGTTATTGTTGGCATTGGGGTCGGTATTAGGAGTGGCGCCCGGAGGAGTTGTACCTGGAGGAGTAGCGCCCGGATCGGTCACCCCGGGATCGGTGGGCGAATTTTTATGTTTGTGGCCACCCCGGTTATGCGCCTGGCGGGGGGGCTGCTGATTTCTTTGCCCGGGCTGGTTCGTGGCCGGATCTTCCGAGGCGGTGGCGGGGCCGTTAACTGCCGGTGGAGCCGACGGATAGGCATAAGCATTTCCATAGGCATACCCATAAGGCGCAACCGGGTAGCCGGCTTGCGGAGCAGGGCACGGATACCCGTAAGGACTGCCGGCGGCGTAACCGCCATAGTCCCCGTAGCCGCCGCCGTAGCTGCCATAACCGCTGCCATAGCCGCTGCCATAGCCGCTGCCATAGCCGCCATAGCCATAGCCGCTCATAGGCACCGCACAGCCGGTCAAAACCAACAGCGCCGGCACCAGGAATAAAAACTTCTTGCGCAGCATCTCTCTCCTCCTTATCTAAAATTACGAGGGGGTAATAGTGGTTCTTATGCCAGGGAGTTTAAAAATAAACTCTGGATGAATCAGGAAGACCCGGTTACTTTCCCATACCATACCCTCCTTTACCCCCCTCACTCTGTCTGGCGGCCTGCCGGACCGGCTGCTGCAAACTCTAAATTCGCTGGGCAGGCAGGTTAAAAGGACTGGATCAAGCCCCCCAAGGGAGAATAATCCTCTTCTCTGGTTTATTAGATTTGTGTGACCCAAATATGTTAAGCAAGGGAATGCAAAGAAGAGGGAAAAAAAAGAAATTCCGTGGGCGCTGCTGTTTCGGAGGTGAAATCAATTTACTTACAAGTATAACAAATAATAGGTGTAATTCATTGAAATTATAGATTCTTTTGACGCAAAACGAAAAACCAAAAACGAAAAACGGTATTAGATGCGGGTCAGAGCGGCGAATTCTTCTTCCTGGGCCAGGCGGATCAGGTCTGCCAAAATTTTATGCAATTCCCCGGCATCCCGGAATTTGATCTCCAGGTGGAAGTCGGGGCCTTCCAAAGCCGGGGGCGGTTGCAGCCGGACCCGGGGGTGATGCCGGAGGCCCACCCGTTGCAACCCGGCTTGAAATGCTTCGAGCGCTTTAGTGAAACGGGGAGAAACCAAATTTTGCAGCAGCAGGCGCAGAGCCGCGGCCCGCACCTGGGGAGTGCCGCGATCCTCCTGTAATACAAGTTGAAACTCCTCCCGGGAGAGGATCCCGGCCGGGCGGAGGCCTTGCCTGCGGGCCAGAAGGTCCAGGCCCTCCAGGAATTCCTCCTGCTTGCTCTGGGATAGGGGCAATTTCTCCAGGAAAGGGGCCGCCGCGTCCCGGTCCGCCCGGTCCCAGGCGGCCAGCAGTGCGGCTGCGGGCAGGGCCAGGCGGCTCCGGGCCGCCAGTTGCCGCAGGGGTTCTTCCAGGGAAGCCAACGCCCGGAGGCGCTCCAGGATCGTTCCTGAAGGAGCCAGACCCAGGCAGGGCAGGAATTTTTCGACTACCGTCTCCCGGCTCCAATGCTCCAGCAGTCTGGAAGCTATTATGGCCTGCTCCAAATTGCCGAAATCCCGGGTAAAGGCGTTATCGTAAAGGTACACCAGAAGACACTGAGCATCGGCAGCCTCCGGGGGCAGAATCCGGGCTGTGACCTCCTCCCAACCCAGCCGGGTGGCGGCCACCAGGCGCTTGAACCCGGCGACTGCCTGGAAGCGCTCCCCGGCAACGGCCCGCAGCCAGGGAGGATTGAGCAGCCCCACTTCTTTGAGGGAGTCCTGGAGGCGGGAAAGATCCCCGGGGGGTGAGAAGACAAAGGTGTGGTCCTCCAGGTCCAACACGGCCAATGGAACTTCCCGGATAGGCGCCGGGAGGATCACGGGTTTTTCGCAAAGTTCAGGGTTCAATACCAGTATTCATACCCCTTGAAAATCATCCGCATCCGATTATAGCCCATATGCGGATGAAAAAGTTAAGAAAATGGAACAAATGTCTAAGCCGCTTTCCCTTGAAAGAATAGGCGGTGTAAGAAAAAGAGGCCGTAACCCTCTGGGTGCCGGCCCCTCCCTCGCCCCCCCCGGAATAGCCTCCAAAAGACCGCTATTCCCGAGCCTGCCGAGAATCATACGTGCATTGGCAACGGCTGGTCTATCCCTCGGCCGTTGCGCGCCTGGCTGCAAGGCCGAAGCCCTGCCTGGCCGCCATATTAATTAACGCCGCTGATAAGCCTCCGGCGCCGGCGCTCCACTGACCCATCCGGGATCGGTGGGCCCTGCCGGCGCTGCGGCGTTATATTGGTAACCTAGGTCGGGGGGCGGCGCCGCGGCATTATACTGGTGTCCCGGCCCGGGCGACGGCGGCGGGGTGTATTGGCCGTAAACCCGGGGGGGAGGGGTGTTATATCCCGGCTGGGCCGGATAATAACCCGGTTGGGACTGATAATACCCCTGGGGTTGCCCGTAGTATGGCTGCTGCCGCTGCTGCACCGCATAGCCGCCGGCCGCACCCACGGCGGAGCCCACCAATCCTCCGATTATGGCCCCGGCCCAGGGATTTCTATTGCCGATGGCGGCGCCGGCGAGGGCGCCCACGCCTCCCCCCAGGGCCGCGCCGGTGCCCACGTAAGGGCTGGAGGCGCAGCCCGCGAGCAGGCTCAGCGCCAGCAGGGCCACGACTACCCCCCGACAGGTTTGAGTGACCATTTCCCCTCCCGGAAATCGCGTAGTCAATATTAACTAATAGCTATACCGCGGCGCGGGCTGCGCATAGCTGTAACCCGGCGGCGGAGCAGTGGAGCTGGCCGGAGGCGGAGACTGATATTGAGGGGCCGGCGCCTGATAATAAGGAGGCGGATTAACCGAACGCCCGTACATCTCACCGCCGACACCACCCAGAGCGGCGCCCAGCAGACCGCCGATGGCCGCGCCCTTCCAGGGGTTGGCGGGACTGGCGGCGATTCCCAGGGCCGCGCCCGTGGCCGCGCCCAAACCCGCGCCCGTCACCATGTAAGGATTCTGATGGGGGACACTGGATGCACACCCCGCCGACAACAATCCCATGAATATCAGCACCACCAGAAGCTGCGGTGCCTTCACCTTTCTCCACAGCCGTGTCGTTGTCTTCACAACCCGATCCTCCCCAATAAGGTTTGCTTGCTTTTGAAAGTTAGACCCGGCCGGTTAGAAAAAGTTAAGGCCGGTTAACATTAACCGGCCCTAAAAAGTTAACGGGAGAATTTTTTGATTTCTTTCCGGACCGGCAGCTATTCCCCAAACAAAATAGACAACAATCCGGAAAGAGGAGTGGGGATTCTGCCGGTATGCCTGGAGTTCCGGCGGAACATGGGCCAGCTCGTCCTGGCCGGGCCGCCGCAGTCGGTGTAGATGGCGTAGAGAGTACCGCCGCCGGATCCTACATAAACCACGCCGTCCGGGCCGATGACGGGAGCAGTACGAATAATATCATCGGTATCGTACGCCCATCTGACGGTTCCATTGGGATTGATTGCATGCAGTTTTTTGTCATCCGAACCCACATAGATAACTCCGCTGGCGCCCACGGCCGGGGAGGAATAGATATTGCCGCCGGTGAGATACGACCACTTGCTGGTGCCGTTGGGATTCACGGCATAGAGGCGGTTGTCCGTATACGAGCCCACGTAGATAGTGCCGTCCGGACCGATGGCCGGGGACGATGAAAGGAATGAGCCCCAACCCAAGGAGAATTGCCATTTTTCAGTCCCATCCCGCTTGACCGCGTATAGCTTGCCGTCATAGGAACCCACATAGACGGTGCCGTCCCGGGCCAACGCCGGAGAGTTGAAGACCCAAAATCCTGTGGGATATTTCCACTTGATGGTGCTGTCAGGATTGACGGCATAGAGATTAACATCGAGTGACCCCACATAAATGGTGCCGTCCGGGCCGATGGATGGTGAGGAACTGGTGCTGCCAATATTGATAGACCACTTAAGGACGCCGTTCTTAACGGCATAGAGGTTTCCGTTTTCGGCAGCGAAATAAACGGTGCCATCCCGGCCCAGGGCCGGGGAGGAATCGGTCAGGCTGCCGGTGGCGTAAGTCCATTTCGTGGAGCCGTCTGCAGGATTGATAGCATACAGAGTCCCATTGTCGTAGGCGGCGAGGTAAACGGTGCCGTCCGGGCCAATGCTCGTGGCACTATAGCGAATGGGGGAGCCGATGGTAACCGCCCCTTTCAAGGTGCCATCTGCCTTGAGGGCCACCGCGGCGCTGTTGACCTCGTCAAAAGTGCCAAAATATACGCTTCCGTCCGGCCCCAGGGCCGGGGAGGAGTAAATCTGGGGGCCGCTGCCAGTGTCGTACTGCCACTTCAGGGTGCCGTCCGCTCCCGCCGCAGCGGCAGGGGGGTTCAGCAGCATTGCCCCCGCCCACAGGCCCAGGAAAAGCACGATCAGGAGTTTTTTCATTTCCTTACCCTCCTCAGACTTTTCCCCCAGGACTATTAAAATTAATATTCCCCCAAGTGCATACTACTTCTGATTAGATACACATGTCAATTTCTATTAAAAATTGAGCTGGACTTGACTTCCGCCCACCATGGCCGCAACATCGTCAATCAAGCAAAAGACAAAAACAAAGGGAAGACGAATTGCTTCGCCTTCCCTTCTAAAAGCAGGGGGGAATCCCGCC
>DYJG01000800.1 GCA_020723225.1 Desulfobacca acetoxidans
AGCACGCCAGCGGCCAGAGGCTGAGGCCGGACATATGTGACCACGGCCCAGGCCAGGGCCGCGACCACAAACACCGATGGCAGGTAGACGCGGTGCTCAAACACCAGGGCCAGGCCGAGAAACGACGATTCGATAAACAGGGTGGCTAAAAACCACACAATGGTAAAAGAGGCCAGCCGGTATTTTCTGGCCGTGACAACGGCGGCTGCCGCAAGACCGATGATGCCGGCAATGGAAAGGGCCGTGGTCACCGGGTCGATCAGCGATGTGGACACGGGAAAGTCATAGTCCAGGTTGAGCCGGGACGGGTGGGGGAAAAAGATCAAAGAAAGATACAGAAAGACCACCCGGGGCTCGGTGAGGAGCCGCTGGCCCATGGTAAAGGTCTGCTTGTCGTACATGGAAAGGATTTTATGAACAGGGGACGCCCCAAGGTAAATGGCCGCGATAACGGCAATGACCAGGACCGTGCCGCCGATCCATCTACCCTGTTTTTTGATCCATGCGGTGTCCAGGTCCTGAAAGAAGTACCACTCGTAAAACAGGACAATCACCGGCAGCATGGCCCCGGTCTGTTTGGCCATCAGGGACAGGACGCCGGACAGGCCGGAAAGAACAAAAAACAGGGGGACAAGGGGCTTTTGGCTTTTCTGCCGCAGGCGGGCCTTTATATAAAGGTAGAGGGCCAGAAGAAAAAACAGGGCCGACAGGGCGGTCATGCGCTGGACGATATAGGTCACCGACTGGGTATGGACCGGGTTGGCGATCCAGAGCAGGGAGGCCAGGGCCGCGATCAGGTCTTTTTTCTCATGGCTCATCAGGCCCAGGGTGAGGCGGACCACAAGGAACACCAGAAACCCGGCCAGAATGTGGATGGCGATGTTGACCGCGTGATACCCGGCCACGTCATAGCCGTGGAAATAGTAGTTCAAGGCAAAGGTGAGATTGGCAAAGGGCCGGAGGGAAGGGCTGTGGACCACGCCCGCGATTTTTTCAAAAGAGAGGGCCGAGATCCGGATGTGGGG
>DYJG01000130.1 GCA_020723225.1 Desulfobacca acetoxidans
AAGGTTCAAGGTTCAAGGTTCAAGGTTCAAGGTTCAAGGTTCAAAGTTCAAAGTTTCAAAGCCTGGTGGCCTGCACTGTCCCATTTTTCCCGTAATTTTTTTACGGAAAACGGCAAACGGAAAACCATCTTAGCCGCAGGCGGGCTTGGGCATATCGCCCCCGCCCTTTTGGGCCAGCAGTTCTTTAAATTCTTCCGGCGTATAATTATGGCCGCAACCCGGGCAGCCGATTTCCACGCCCTGTCAGGTGGGGCGGACGATGATTTGAGCCTTGCGGCAATAGATGCATTCCATGATTCTTCATTCTTCCTAAATTTTTCAAAGATATCGGGAGAGACTGGGCAGCCCCGGGTCCACCTGGCGGCATTCCCGGAGCAGGGCGTTCAGGTACAGCCAGGCAAAGCTGATGAGGAGCTCCGGCGCGTATTTTTTGGCCCCATGCGCGTCAAAGGCCACCTGCAATTCCCGGGAAGCCACCCGGAGGCGGTAGGCGCAATCCCCCAGGATGGGCCAGACGATCTCCCAGCCGTCGGGGTTGGCCTGATAAGCGCCTGAATCCATACGCCTGGCCGCCACCTCCACCACCTCCGGAGAGGCCATCAGCAGCAGCTCCTGCCTGGGTCCCAGGGAGACGTTTTCCAGAGGCCCGGACAGGCCCGCGGCAAAATCCCGGAAAGGCAGGAATTCCCTTCCCGGCCCGGCCTCCTCCAGGGGAAAAGCGCCCCGGCCGTAGCGGGCCACGATGGCCAGAAAGTCCCAGGCGAAGACGTAGGCGTCCTCGGTGGGTACGATCAGACTCTTCCGGGCGTAAAAGACGCGCAGGTCCGCGCCGTGATCGCCGTCATAATCAAAGAGCAGATAAAGCTCCAGGGGGCGGAAGGGTTTTAGCCGGATGACCCACTTAATGCTGGCGTAGGGACGTCCCTCCAGGACCTCCCCTCCCAGCAGCCGGGCCAGCGGCTCGGGGTCTAAACTGAGTAGCCCCTCCAGGTCCCGGCGGTATTTCTTCCGGGCGTATTGGCGGATTTGGGCCTCCCAGCCCCAACCCGTCTCAAACTGGCCCAGGGACACCAGGTCATAAGGAAAGTCCAGGGAACGCGCCGCGGTCTTGCTCAGCTCTTTTTCGCCTCCACCCGCTGATTGAATTTCTCTGCATTAATTATAAACCGCTCGTGCACGGCCTCGCCAATCTTTTCTTTTTCGTCGAACCCTTCCACCTTGAAGGTGATCTTCCGGCCTTCCACCTTGGTGACTTCGGTGACCGCCCGGACTTCCATCCCCAAAGGCGTGGGCGCGGTGTGCGTCAGGTTCATGGAGATGCCCACCGACTGCTCCCCTGGGGCCAGATGTTTGGCCATAAAATCCGCGCTCACCCCCTCGAACAGCCCCCCCAAAAACGGGGTGCCGAAGACATCAGGGACGCCGTGGAAAAATTTTTGGGCCGAATGCTCCGGACCGGTCTTGAGCCGCATCTCATTTTTCATTCCCACTTCGATTGCCATTGCATCCTCCTTATTTAGTGAGCTGTGAGCTGTGAGCAGTAAAAACCGATAGTGAGCAGTAAGCTGTTAGCAGCGGGAAGTAAAACTGATTTCCCCAAAACTGCTCACTGCTTACTGCTCACTGCTCACTTTTTACACTGCCAACGGGTCCATCTTGATCGCGGGGAAGACCTCACCCTGGGCCAGCCGTTGGCCCAAGTCCGCGGCCGCGTCCAACTCCTCGGTTCTGCTGAGGATCGCGCCTTTTTCATCCACCCCCCGCACCAGGATTTCGGCGGCGTAGCGGACGTTGATGGCGTCAAAAAAGTATTTGGCCACCAGCCGCGCGCCCACGAAGACCAGGCGACCCTTGGTGGCCCCGGTGCACAACAGCACGCCCTGGCGGTCGCCCCCGGGGAAGTCCTGTTTCAGGTGGTAACGCCGGGACCACAGGGCCTGGGTGCGATCGATCATGGCCTTGGCTTGGGCGGAGACGCTGTAGAAGAAGATGGGCGAGGCCAGGGCCACCACGTCTGCGTCCAGGAGTTTATCGTACAGGGGGAGCATGTCGTCTTTGATGGGACAGGTGCCGTCTTTGAAGCAGTGATAAATTTCCATGCAGGGCGAGATCTTCAGTTCCCGGAGGGAGACCTTCTCAACTGCCGCGCCCCCCTGGGCCGCGCCTTTAAGGAAGGCGTCCAACAGAACCTCTGAATTACCGCCCCGGCGGGGGCTGCCCCAGATGCCTAAGACTTTCATGAATGACTCCCGGCCGCGGCAGGGGCAGGTTTTTTCCGGCAACCGGCCGGCCCCCGGGCTGAATGAAGTTGGCGTCAATGTTAGACTAATATACATAGGGAATTTTAGGGCGATGTCAAGTCGGATAATCGTTTGGGCTCCTTAGCGAATACCCCGGGAAGGAAATCGAATTGTTACGGGGGCTGGATTTTGATATAATCGATGCCTAGCTTTGAAACAGCTTTTCATCTTACTCGGTAAGGAGATCCATAATGACAAAATATTTCCAGGGCGGTTTCCGCCAGATTTTCCGGGGGTTGGTTCTGGCCGCCTGTATTTTGGCCTTGGCCGGAAGCGCCATGGCCCAGGGCAAAACCGCGGCTGACTTTTCCCTGCCTGATGTTCTCTCCGGCAAAGAGCACTCCTTGAGCCAATATAAAGGCAAGGTGGTGATGATCAATTTCTTCACCTTTTTCTGCATGCCCTGCCGGGAGGAGATGCCGGATTTAAACGCCATCTACAAGGAAATGCAAGGCAAGGGCCTGCAAACCCTGGGCATCGCCCTCAGCTCCGATCCCGTGCAGATCCGCTTTCTGGTTAAGCAGATGGGCCTGAACTACCCGGTGCTGAATGGCAACGACAAGGTGAGCAAGGACTATGGGAACGTGGAAGTGGTGCCCACCACCTTCATCATCGACAAACAAGGCAATATCGCCCACAAAATCCTGGGGACTCGCAAGAAGGAAGAGTTCGTCAAGATGATCCAGGGATTATTGTAAGGGAAGCTGACAACCCTTTGCCGGTTGCCGCGCCGGAGGGGGCCGTAAATGGCCCCCCGCCGCGCAAGTGAGGTCAAACTATGGGGCCCGAAATTAAACTGCCTGAATGGGCCCAGGAATTGGAAGAACATCTCCAGGCCGGGGAATCGGCACTGTTCATTCTCCACGGCCAGGTGTTCGATTACGTCAAGGTGAACGGCGACTACCTGCCCTGCCGCTCCTTTCTGGGGGACTGGCTGGGTGAGGAGCGCCACGTGGTCTTTTACAATTTGGGTTTGGGCCTGGAATTCGGAGACGCCCAGGTAGAGCGGCTCTTCCGCCAGGCCCTGGCCCCGCCCCAGGCGGAAGAAGACGAAGAGGACGACGTCTCCCGGGTCCGGGCCCGGGCTTTAAATGCCCTGGGGCAACGGCCCGCGGCCGAACCCCTGCCCCAAAGCCCCCGGGAAGTGCTGCAACTGGCGGAGCGGGTGATGACCGCCTGCTGCAATTTTCCGGGACCCAGCAAGCCCCTGGCTTTCATCCTGGAGTACGCCGAAACCATGGTCCCGGCCCTGGAGTTGGGGTCCATGACCGAGCCGGACCGGGCCGCCCTGGTGACGCTGCTGCGCTGGGCCCGGCACCGGGAACTCATCGAAGCCGGGCACGCGGTGATCCTCACCACCGGCAATCTGGCGGACTTAAACCCCATCCTGCTGCTCAGCCGCTACGGTGCCCAGATCATCGACGTCCCCGCGCCGGAGCTGGAGGACCGGGTAACTTTCATCGAGCATCTCCTGGCCAAGGGTAAATATAATCTGGCCCTTTCCGCCCAGGAGCTGGCCAACCTGGCTGCGGGGCTGAGCCTCCGGGTGGTGGGCCAACTCCTGCGCCAGTCTAAGCGCCGGCCCCTGACCATGGACCTGGTGCGCAAGAAAAAGAAGGAACTGCTGCGCCAGGAACTGGTGGGCCTCATCGAGGTCATCGAACCCCGCTACGGGCTGGCCGAGATCGGGGGCCTCGACCCCATCAAGGAGTATTTCGCCCAGATCGTCAAGGCCATCCAGGCCGGGGAAGACAAACTGGTGCCCCGGGGCATCACCATGATGGGGCCGCCGGGGGTGGGCAAGACCGCGCTGGCCGAGGCCCTGGCCCGGGACTGCGGCTTCAACTTCATCAAGCTCTTAAACCCCCGCACCAAGTGGGTGGGGGAGTCCGAGCGCAACTTCTTCAAGGCCCTGCAAACTCTGCGTTCCTTAACCCCGGTGGTGGTGGTGGAGGACGAGGCCGACCAGAGCGAACACGGCCGGGACGAATACTCCGGCGACACCGGGGTGAGCAACCGCCTGCGCCAGATGCGCTTCGAGTTCATGGGCGACCCGGCCATCCAAGGGAAGGTCCTGTGGATCAGGATCACCAACCGCCCGGACCGCCTGGACAAGGCGGACCTGCGCTCCGGGCGCTCCTCGGAGCGCATCCCCTTCTTCATGCCGGATTTTGGGGAAAAGGTCCACATCCTGGAGGTGGTGGCGAAGCGCAGCGACATCCCCTGCGCCCCGGAAGACTTCCCCGAGGTGGTGCGCCACCTGGAGGCCCGCCACCCGGAGGTGATCACCGGCGGCGACCTGGAGGAGATCGTCTTCAGAGCCTACCGCCGAGCCCGCCTCCAGGGCCGGGAAAAGATCGAGCTGGAGGATTTCAAGGCGGTCATCGACGACTTCCTGCCCCCACACCAGATCGAGGTCCTCCGGCAGATGGAACGCCTGGCCCTGAACCAGTGCTCGTCGCGGCGCTTTATTCCCGAGCGGGTCTGGGCTTGGGCCGCCAAACGGGAAGAGGGGGAAATTTGAGGGAGGATTTTGAGGAGATATCTGTCACAGGAAGTATCTAAGGGGGAGAAATGGTTCATAAAGTAACACTTAGACACTTCAAACGTTTCCGGGAAGATAGTTTTGATATCTTCGATACTATAATATTGGCAGGACCTAACAATAGTGGGAAAAGCTCACTTTTACAAGCTATTGCAGTTTGGAATTTAGCTCTAAAGAGATGGCTTATTGAACGCGGCCCTGAATCAGGGTCAAAAGCGAAGCAGCGTATTGGTGTTGCAATAACTAGGAAAGATTTCACTGCTATTCCCCTAAGAGAGATGAATTTATTGTGGACAGATAGATCGACTGCACTATCCAAAGAAGAACTTAACGAAGAACAAAAATTAGGGACTCCACGAAAATTAAGAATTGAATTAAGAGGAAGATTTCCAAACAAGGAATGGTCGCTTGCCTTCGATTTTACTTATCGCTATCCTGATTTAATCCATGTGAAACCCAGCAATGAAACCCCAATTGAACCAATTTTGAAGGAAATAAAAAGTTTTCAGGTTATTCATGTTCCTCCATTCTCAGGCATTGGTGTTGAGGAAACAAGATATGATCCAGCATACCAGGAATTTCTCATAGGTCAGGGTAAGCCTGGAGATATTCTTAGGAATCTTTTATTAGAGGTATATCGAGACAAACAAGAAGAGTGGTCTGAGCTATGTAGAGTGATACAAGAGACATTCGGATATAATCTCTTACCTCCCGAGTACGAAGGTCGTCCCTTTATTGTATGTGAATACCAGCCACTTTTTTATAAGAAAGTTCAACCAAAACTGGATATATCTAGCGCTGGAAGTGGCTTTCTGCAAGTTCTTATGCTGCTTGGTTTTTTTTATGCTCGTCCAGCCTCAATATTGCTTCTTGATGAACCTGACGCTCATTTACATGTGATTTTACAGAAACAGGTTTATGACAGACTTAGATGGATTGCTCGTAATCGTGGTTGTCAGTTGCTTATAGCAACACATTCAGAAGTTCTTATTGATAGCACTTCTCCAGATAGAATAGTTTCTTTCCTTGATCACCCTCATAAGTTATCTGATGATACACAACGGGATCAAGTAAGAGAGGCGCTAAAGAGAGTGACTAGTTTAGATATGTTACTCGCAGAGCAAAGTCCAGGAATCCTTTACGTGGAAGGTGAAACCGATCTCAATTTGCTACGCGAATGGGCACGCGCCCTACAGCATCCAACTTATGAATATTTTAGTAAAAAACCTCTATTCCATTGCAATCAAGGTAGCCATCCTCGTGAATCTCGCTCCCATTATTTTGCTTTGAAGGCTTTCAAACGTGATATTAGAGGTGCGTTAATTCTCGATAGAGACAACCGTAATCTTCCATCCCATGAGGTCTCAGCAGAAGGTCTAACTATTATCCGTTGGGATCGTTATGAGGTGGAGAATTATTTAATAAATCCAAATGCTTTGACCAGATTTGTCCGCGGAGTTAGCCCTGATTTATTTACAATGGCTTCAGCAGAAAGAGGTCTTGAATATTTAAAGCGACATTTGCCGCCACCTATTTTTGAAAACCCTCTTGTGGATGATTTGGACTATTTTCGTTATACCCCTTCCAGCAAAACATTATTGCCGGGGTTTTTTGAAGCATCAGGGTTGCCTTTGACAAAAAATGAATATTACCAAATTGCTGCTCAAATGAAGCCTGAGGAAATACCAATAGAGGTCAAGGAAAAACTTGATATTATATACCAATGTTTAGGGTTGAGTTTGACAAAAACAGAAGGCGAATAATTTCGCCTCTTGTTAGAAATCTCAAGTTGATCAGAGGTTAAACAGCCATCAGCGAAAAAATTATCTTCACCGGCCGGGAGGCCCAACTTATCGAGGAAAACGGCGACCAGGGCTCCCGCATCGCCCGGCGGGCGCCCATTGACTCCCTGCTGCGTTATGCGGCGAAAGTGATGCCGCCGCCGCTGCCGCTCCTGCCGCCGGGCGCCAGATGGATGGCGGCGCGCAAAGACCTGGTATTCGTGGCGGTGGAGCACCTCCCCCAATGCCGCACTCTTAAGGCCAGTTGGGAGAAGAAAGGCGGCGAAGACTACCGCACCTACCGCCTGGCCTTTCCCTACATCCTTTATCTCCTCAGCTTCTACCGGGGCGACCTCCAGGAAATGAAGATGTTCTACCGGGTCAGCCCCCTCGCGTCCCTGGAAGACCCTTTATACCACACCA
>DYJG01000801.1 GCA_020723225.1 Desulfobacca acetoxidans
AGGAGAAATAATCGAAAGGATGCCTTTTTCGACAGCCTCAGCTTTCGTTCGCTATCCGCTTTTACTTTTCTCTTTCGTTCCTCGTACTCTGCTTCCCGGCTTTTTATTTCCCAAATATCCCATAATTCATTTAAGTTAGAGCTCCCACCCGTCGATAACAGAAATAGACCCCTGGGTATCCGGGGAATGATGTCCTTTTTTGGGTCGGGGACCCGGCCCTGAATATAATTTCCTGATTTTCCAATTAGATCTGCGTGGGAGCCGGAGTTTAGCTTCCCCCAGGCGAGAGAAGGTGCCTCATGGCCGACGGGAAACCATACGAATTAAGCCTGGAGTTGGGTCAGGGAGATTGCCGCATCCTGGTGGACGGCCTGGCCTTGAATATCCGTCTGACTCCCCCCAAGGAGGGGATGCCTGCGGCCGCAGCCATGGCCGCGCCCGCGGCGCTGCCCCTGCCGCAGTTGCCCCACGGTAACGGCGAATCCGGGAAACTGGTGGAAGAACTGCAATACTACCGCCAGATCTCCGAGGATATTTACACGGAACTGGGGCAATTGGCCAAGAAGCTCAATCTCTCCCTCCAGGACCTGACCATCGCCGAAGTCCTCAACAGCCAGATAGATTCTCCCGGCGAACACATAGACCAGGCCCGGGTCCAGCTTAACGACGTCCTGGAGATGACGGAGAAGGCCACCCTCAATATCCTGGATCTGGTGGAGCAGATTCGGGAGGATTGCGAGGCGATGCGGCAGGAGATCGTCAGCCTGGGCCCCGGGGCGGAGTCCTGGGAGGAGGCGCCGGCGCTGCCCTCCGGACCCCAAACCACCGTCTGGGGTGAGGAAACCAAGGCCTTCCTGGCCCAATTAGTGGAACAGGGACAGGAACTGAACCTGCAGCTTCAGGCTGCCACGGTGACGGCTGCACCTGCGGCAGACCCCACGCCCGCGCCCCCGGCGGAGGCGCCCGCTACCGGCCTTCACTTTCCCTTAGGGGAAATCCTGCAGATAGTTCTGGAGTTCTGCGG
>DYJG01000131.1 GCA_020723225.1 Desulfobacca acetoxidans
AAAAATTTCGGCGTTTATCGGCGTGCATCCGCGGTTAAAATTCAACCCCTAGACATTGCTGCTTTCAGGCACAGGCAGGGTAAACCAGAAAACGCTCCCCCGGCCCGGCTCGCTTTCCACCCCGATCTCGCCGCCGTGGGCCTCAACGATGTTCTTGGCGATGGCCAGGCCCAGGCCCGTCCCTTCCTTGTCCCGCCCGGGTATCCGAAAATATTTGTTGAAGATTTGGGCGTGATACTCTTCCGGTATCCCCTCGCCGGTGTCCGCCACCTCGAACCTGACGAAACCGTTCTGGGGCAGGGTGCGGATGGCGATGGCGCCGCCTTCCGGAGTGTGCCGGATGGCGTTGATGATCAGGTTGGCGAAGACCAGTTCCAGGTGTTCCGGGTCGGCAAAGACTTCGTCGCTCAA
This sequence comes from Desulfobacca acetoxidans, assembly GCA_020723225.1. Classification (GTDB taxonomy): domain Bacteria; phylum Desulfobacterota; class Desulfobaccia; order Desulfobaccales; family 0-14-0-80-60-11; genus SURF-52. The sequence continues at coordinate 412 of DYJG01000131.1, forward strand.
GGGCGATAACTTCTGGGACAGGGCAATGCCCCGTTCCTCAGCGAGCAGCCGGTGCTGGCCCAAGACGTTTTCCACCAGGGGCAGGATGCGCACGTTGACCTGCTGCAGCTCGATCTTGCCGGCCTGGATGCGGATGATATTGAGGGTATCGTCCACCAGGTTCTGCAACCTCTCGCAGTCCTCCCGGGCCCCATAGAGAAGATCGAGCTGCTTTTCGGTGAGCGTCCCGCCCAACTGCTCCAGGAGGATATGCACCCCCATATGCAGAGAGGTCAGCGGGGTGCGGAATTCATGGGCTAGGGTGCCCACCAGGTTCCGGCTCATTTCGTCGAGTTTGCTCAAGAGGGTGACGTCCCTGAGCACCAGGGTAATGCTGGCCAGGTTCCTCAGATCGTCGAAGAGGGGCGCGGCCTGAGGCAGAAAGTAGCGCTCCGGCCCCCCCAGGGCGGTCTTTACCGCTTCGCCGATGACCTCCGGAATATAAGGGCCTTTGCCGGCGACCACATGCCGGCGGACCTTCTCCACCGCGGCGGTCAGGTCCGGGTCCAGGTACCGCAGGTATTCCGGCAAAGGCCCGGAGATGTCGGGCCCGAAGAGCGTTTCTGCGGCCTGGTTCATACTCAGGACTTTGCCGTCCAGGTCCAGGGACAACACCGGATCGGGCAGGCTGTCCATGGCCGCCTGGGAGATGCGCTGGATGAGGAGCAGTTCCCCCAGGGTACTGCGGCGGTAGCGCTCCAGGCTGTCGGTCATGGTGTTGAATTCCCGGGCCAACTCCGCAATCTCATCCGTGCCTGCCACCCGGGCCCGGACCTCCAGGTCGCCCTCTTTGATGCGCCGCGCGGTTTGCGTCAACACCGTCAGGGGCCGGACGATCTTGCCGGTGAGGACCATGGAGGCGATGATCCCGGCCAGGGCCGCGACGATCGCGGCCAGGGTGATCAGGGTGTCCAGGCGCCGGGAAAATCGGCGCACTTCGTCGCTTTTGCGCACCATGGCGTCCTGGTTCATGGCCAGAATGACTTCGGCCCCTTCCTTGACCGCCAGGAACTTGGGATATAACCTGGAAAAGTAGAATTCCTGCAAGACCGCACCGGGGGTTTCCCCTTGAAACCGGTCGTACCAGGCTGCGTAATCCTTCCAGGTTGCGGCCAGGGCTGCATTGGCCGCCTCTTCCCCGGGTTCGGTAATATTGTTTTGCTGGACCTCCAATTCCGCTTCAAAGAGTTTCCGGCTGGGCCGGGCCAGTTTTTGGCCTTCCGCCGACTGTCCCAACGCCATGAAGAGCGCGGCTGAATCCATTCTTTCAATGGCTTCCTTCATCCGCTGGGCCGCCAGGACGCTGCGGTAATTGTCCTTTAAAATCTTCTCCGACGCGGACCCCAGCCTTTCGATGGTGGTGACCGCAATCACCCCCAGGAGGATGAGGGCCAGGGCCATGGGCGCCTGGGCGAGGAGGATTTTGGTTTTCAGTTGCACGCCCTTACTCCTCTTCTTCAAAGGAGACGATGTGCACGTCGAAGCCAGCGGCTTCTTCGATTAAGCGCTGGGCGACGGAGCGGCCCAGAAGTTTCCTCCACCAGGGTTGCTGCGAGCGGCCGATGATGATATGCCCCACTCCGTGGGAGCGGGCGAAGTCCAGGAGCGCGGGCGCCGGGTCCAGGGCCTTGAGCCGGACCACCTCTGCGCCCAGCTCCCGGGCCTTCTGGATATTTTCCAGGAGGTGGCGCTGGGTCTCGGCGTCGATTCTGGTGGGGGCCTCCCCCGGAGTTTCCACGTAGACCACGAACCAATGGGTGTTCAATCGGCCCGCCATGCGGGATCCCTTTCTCAACAGCGTCCCGGCCCGAGGCGAGCCCGAGGCCATGCAGACCATCACCCGGCCCGAGACCTTGGGCCGCGGCGGCCCGGCCTCCCGGGCGCTGCGGGAGGCCGCGCCCCGCTCCAGGCTTTCCGCCACCTCCAGGAGGGAGAGTTCCCGGAGGGTGGAGAGGTTGGCGATCTTGAAAAAATGCTCCAGGGCCCAGGGAATCTTGTCCGCGGTATAAATTTTCCCCGTCCTCAGGCGCTCCAGCAGGTCTTCCACGGCCAGGTCCACGGTTACCACCTGGTCGGCTTCCTTGACGAAGGTATCCGGGATGGTCTCCCGGACCACCACCCCGGTGGCCCGCTGGATCAAGTCGTTCAAGCTCTCCAGGTGCTGGATGTTGAAGGCGCAGATGACGTTGACGCCCGCGTCCAAAATTTCCTCGATGTCTTGAAAGCGCTTGCGGTTACGGCAGAGGGGCAGGTTGGTGTGGGCCACTTCGTCGACGATGGCGATGGCCGGGCGCCGGGCCAGGGTTGCCTCCAGGTCCATCTCCTCGACAATGATGCCCTTGTATTCAAATTGCTTGCGGGGGATCACCTCCAGGCCGGTGATCAGTTCCGCGGTTTCGGCGCGGCCGTGGGTTTCGATGTAGGCCAGGACCACGTCCACCCCCCGGCTCTTCAGGGCATGCGCCTCCTTGAGCATGCGCACGGTCTTGCCCACGCCCGCGGCAAAGCCCAGGTAGATCTTCAGCCGCCCGCGCTTGGCGCGCTCTAGTAAATCAAGAAAATCCTGGGCCCGGTCGGTCATAACACAGTTCCGAGTTCAAGGTTCCGAGTTCCAAGTTAAGAGAATGCCCTATTTCAACCCGTTGAATATTCTTGCGCCTTTGCGTGAGACTTTTTCGGAACAGAATTCAAATGGTGCGTGAGACGCACCCTACCCACTGCTCAAGGCTTTCCGAGCTGCCGGTCCAGGGCCAGATTCAGCAGCAGCACGTTCACCCGGGGTTCCCCTAAAAAGCCCAAGTCCCGGGACTCGATATAATTCCGGACCACGGCTTCGATCCGCTCCGGAGCCGCGTTCCGGGCTTTCGCCACCCGGGGGACCTGCCACCGCGCCCCTGCGGGGGAAAGATGGGGGTCCAGGCCGCTGGCCGAGGCGGTGAGCAGTTCGGCCGGCACCTGCGCAGCGGCTTCCGGATTCTGCTTTTTCAAGGATTCCAGATCACTTATAACACGATCCCGCAATTTCCGGGAAGTGACTCCGTAATTTGACCCTCCGGAAGCCAGGGCGTCATAACCCCTTTCCCCCGCGGCCGACGGCCGGGATTGGAAATAGGCGGGATGGGAAAACTTCTGGCCGATGAGTTCGGACCCCGCCACCCGGCCGCGCTCATCCTGGACCAGGCCGCCGTTGGCTTTGTGCGGGAAGAGAAGCTGGGCAAGGCCGGTAACTAAAAGGGGATAGGCCAGGCCGGTAAGCAACAGGGTGAAACAGGCTACCCGGCAGGCGGTGATGAGAGTCTGCATCATGACTTTTCCCTTTATAAACAAGTTCTTGAATGTGGTGACGCTGCCCCCCCTCCCCCCGGCCCTCTCCCCCCGCGGGGGGAGAGGGGGAAATGAGATGGTCATGCCGCCCTGTCCGACTAATGGTCAGGATCCATCTGTTTCCCTCTCCCCCAAATGGGGGGAGAGGGTTAGGGTGAGGGGGGAGGCAACCTCCGAAAAACTAATAACTTCGAAAATTTATATTTAACTTCGATTAAAACCCCAATCCTGCCAACATCACGTCGATCAGTTTGATCCCCACAAAGGGGGCGATGAGCCCGCCCAGGCCATAGAGCAGCAGCAACCGCCGCAGCAGGGCCGCCGCGCCCAGGGGCCGGTAGCGCACTCCCTTCAGGGCCAGGGGGATGAGCAGGACGATGATGATGGCGTTGAAGATGACCGCGGACAGAATGGCGCTATAGGGTGAAGCCAGCCCCATGAGATTAAGCGGCGCAATCTCCGGATAAACCACGACGAACATGGCCGGGAGAATCGCGAAATACTTGGCCACGTCGTTGGCCACGGAAAAGGTGGTCAAGGCCCCCCGGGTCATGAGCAACTGCTTGCCCACTTCCACCACTTCCAGAAGCTTGGTGGGGTTGGAGTCCAGGTCGATCATGTTGCCCGCTTCTTTGGCCGCCTGGGTGCCGGTGTTCATGGCCATGCCCACGTCGGCCTGGGCCAGGGCCGGGGCGTCGTTGGTGCCGTCCCCGGTCATTGCCACCATCTTGCCTTTGGCCTGCTCCTCCTTGATGAGGCGCATCTTGCGCTCCGGCGTGGCTTCGGCCAGGAAGTCGTCCACCCCGGCTTCCCTGGCGATGGTGGCTGCAGTGCGGGCATTGTCGCCGGTGACCATCACCGTCTTGATGCCCATGGCCCGGAAGCGCTCGAAGCGTTCCCGGATGTCTTGTTTGACAATGTCCTTGAGATGTATGACTCCCATAATTTTATTCCCCTGGGAGGCCACCAGGGGGGTGCCCCCGGCGTCGCCGATGCCGTCCACCAGGCCGGCGAGTTCCCCGGGAATGTCCCCACCCAGGGATTGGACCTGGCCGACAATGGCGTCCACCGCGCCCTTGCGGACGCTCAAGCCGTCGATATCGCAGCCGCTCATGCGGGTGTGGGCGCTGAAGGGGATGAACCGGCCGCCGGGGCAATCTATCTCATCATCCGTAAGGCCAAAGCGGGTTTTGACGAACTCCACGATGGAGCGGCCCTCGGGGGTTTCATCCGCAAAACTCGCCAGGGCCGCGGCCCTGGCCAAGTCCTTGACCTTAACCCCGGAGACCGGAATCAACTCCGAGGCCATGCGGTTTCCCAGGGTAATGGTGCCGGTTTTATCCAGGAGCAGGGTATCTACGTCCCCTGCCGCCTCCACCGCCCGGCCGCTCATGGCCAGGACGTTTTTGCGAATCAAACGGTCCATGCCGGCGATGCCGATGGCGGAGAGCAGCCCGCCGATGGTGGTGGGAATCAGACACACCAGCAGAGCCGCGATCACCGTGGCGGACAGGGTGACTTGCGAATACGAGGCTATGGGTACCAACGTGACGCAGGAAATGAGAAAGATGATGGTCAGGCCCACCAGCAAGATGTGCAGGGCGATCTCGTTGGGGGTCTTGTGCCGCACCGCGCCCTCCACCAGGGCGATCATCTTGTCCAGAAAAGAATCCCCGGGATCCGCGGTAATCCTGATGACGATGCGGTCGGAGAGGACCTTGGTGCCGCCGGTGACCGCGGAACGGTCGCCGCCCGCTTCCCGGATGACCGGCGCTGATTCCCCGGTCACCGCGGACTCGTCCACCGCGGCGATGCCCTCGATGATGTCGCCGTCGCCGGGGATATAGTCCCCGGCCTCCGCCACCACCACGTCCCCCCGGCGGAGCTGGGAGGCCGGGACCCGGACTTCTTTCCCATCTTCCATTTTGCGGGCCATGATCTCCCGGCGCATTTTTTTCAGTTCCGCGGCCTGGGCCTTGCCTCGGCCTTCCGCCACCGCTTCCGCGAAATTGGCGAAAACCACCGTGAACCAGAGCCATAAACAGACCTGGCCGGTGAACCATAAAGGTTCCGCAGGCGACGTAGAGAAAAAATCCCGGAACCAGAGAATGGTGGTGAGGACCGCGCCCACTTCCACCACGAACATCACCGGGTTTTTCATGACCAGGTGGGGCGACAGCTTCTTCAGGCTCGCCCAGGCCGCGGGGACCAGAATCGCCTTATTAAATAGGGAAATTTCCTTCCTGGGATGAACAGTCATTCTTTTTTCCTTAAAAAAGCCTGCCCCGGCGGGCGAGAAATTCTTCCAGCACCGGCCCCAGAGACAGGACCGGAAAGAAGGTCAAGGCCCCCACGATCAGGATCACCCCCACCAGCAAAATCAGAAACAACGTACCGTTGGTGGGAAAGGTGCCCAGGGTGGGGGGCACGGTCTTCTTGCCCACCATGGCCCCGGCAAGGGCCAGCACCGGGATCATCATCCAGAAGCGACCGGTGAGCATGGACAGGCCCAGGGTAATATTCCACCAGGGGGTGTTGGCGTTCAGGCCCGCGAACGCGGAGCCGTTGTTGCCCGCGGCGCTGGAGAAGGCGTAGAGGATTTCACTCAAGCCATGGGGTCCGGCGTTATTCAAGGACGGCAGGGCATAGGGGGCCACTGCGGCCCAGGCCGCGAACCCCAGGATGATCAGGGGAAAGATGAGCACATAGAGCATGGCGAATTTGATCTCCCGGGACTCGATCTTTTTCCCCAGGTACTCCGGGGTGCGGCCCACCATCAGCCCGGCGATGAAGACCGCCAGGATGACGAAGACCAGCATGCCGTACAGCCCCGCGCCCACACCGCCGAAGATCACTTCTCCCAGCTGGATGTTCACCAGGGGCACCAGGCCTCCTAAGGGGGTGAAGCTGTCGTGCATGGCATTGACCGCGCCGCAGGAGGCCCCGGTGGTAATGGTGGCGAAAAGAGAGGAATTGGCGACCCCGAAGCGCATCTCCTTGCCTTCCAGGTTCCCAATGCTCTGATCCACTGCCAGGCCGGCCAGGGCCGCGTTGGGGCGGGCCTCGGCCCAATAGGTTACTCCGACGCCTACCAGGAACAAGAGCGCCATGGCCCCAAAGATTACCCAGCCCTCTTTCTGGTCCCGGGCCATGCGTCCGTAGGTATAGGTCAGGGCCGCGGGGATGGCGAAGATCAGGAGCATCTCCAGGAAGTTGGTCACCGGCGTGGGGTTTTCGAAGGGATGGGCGCTGTTGGC
>DYJG01000132.1 GCA_020723225.1 Desulfobacca acetoxidans
CCAAGGACGGCAAAGGCATAACCTTCGAGCAGGCGATGCACTCCAAGACCAGCAAACACAGTTGCATCGGCTGCCATAATGTGCAGCAGGCCGCGCCCAATTGCCAGGGCTGCCATCGCGGCCTGACCGCGGCCCGGAAGGCCGACGACGCCTCCTGCCGCGCCTGCCACACCGCGGTTCCCGGGATTACCGGCAAGGACGTTATCACCCCGCCCCAAAAGGCCGGGATGGCCGAGACCCTGCTGAAAAAGCGGACTCCCACCCTCACCACCTATTCGGCGGAGGAAATCCCGGAGAAGGTGGTCATTCAGGAGCTGATGGACCAGTATAAGCCGGTGGAGTTTAACCACCGCCAGCACGTCCAAAAGCTCATGACGGGCCTTAAAGACAACAAGTTGGCCCAGTATTTCCACGGGGACCCGGGCACCATCTGCCAGGGGTGCCATCACAACAGCCCGCCTTCCAAGAATCCGCCCCGCTGCGCCAACTGCCACCCCCAGGCCCACGGCCAGGCTTTGACCACCGTCGAAGCGACGCGTCCGGGACTGTTGGCCGCACAGCACGGACAGTGCATGAATTGTCACAAGGTAATGGCGGTCAAGCCGGAAGCCACGGCCTGTACTGAGTGTCATAAAGAGAGAAAGAAGTAACCGGCTTAGGGTTGTCAGAAGAGGAGTGTATTCATGAAACGAAGAGCGTTTCTCAGCCTGCTTGGAGCCGGAGGCGCGGCTTGCCTTCTGGGGCAATCGGCCCAGGCTGCAGGACCAAAAGAGTTTCCGGGATATCCCGGCAGTTTCGGGGTGCTGTTTGACGCCACCCGGTGCATCGGCTGCCGCAGATGCGAGGCCGGTTGCAACCAGGTCAACGGTTTGCCGGCTCCGCCCGAGCCTTTCGATGACCTGAGCGTGCTCGATAAGCAGCGCCGCACCAACGCCAAGACCTATACCATTGTCAACCGCTATGACAATATTCCAGGAGCCGCGGGCCCCGTCTTCCGCAAGAACCAGTGCCAGCATTGCCTGGAGCCGGCCTGCGCTTCTTCCTGCTTCGTCCGGGCCTTCACCAAGACCCCCCAGGGCGCGGTCACCTGGGACGCCTCGGTCTGCGTGGGCTGCCGTTACTGTATGATCGCCTGCCCCTTCGATATCCCCACCTTCGAGTACTGGGAGCCCCTGAGTCCCAGGATCATGAAGTGCACCATGTGTTGGCCCCAGATCACCACCGGGAAACTGACGGTGCCCGGCTGCGTGGGCGCCTGTCCCGTGGAGGCCCTGGTCTACGGCAAACGCGCAGATCTCCTCAGGATCGCCAGGGGACGCTTCGCCGCCTTTCCCGGCCGCTACCTGGACCATATCTACGGCGAGCACGAAATGGGCGGCACCAACTGGCTCTATATCTCCGGCGTTCCCTTCAAGGACATCGGCCTGCGGGAGGACCTGGGCACCACATCGGCCCCGCAATATACTTCCGGAGCCCTGGCCGTGGTGCCCATCATCGCCACCGCCTGGCCCGCTCTGCTGGTGGGCATCTACGCCATCCACCGGCGCATGGACAAGGTCTCCCATGAAGAGCAGGTCCAGGCCGTGACCCAGGCGGTGGCCAAGGCCCAGGAGGAGGCGGCGGCCAAACTCGCCAAAGCCAAGGCCGACGCCGAAGCCGACAAAAAAGCCGCCATTGAACGCGAAGTCAAAAAGGCCTTGGAAGAGGCGGCCAAAGGCCAGACCGAGGAGGACAAGTAAGCATGTCCACCGCTGCCGAAATGAAAAAAACGTGGCTCACCCCTTTTAACATCATCGTGGGCATTATTTTGCTGGTGGGCGGATTCGTCACCATCCTGCGCTTCACCAAGGGTCTGGCCGGGGTGACCAACCTCACGGACAACTACCCCTGGGGCATCTGGATCTCCTTCGACCTGTTATGCGGAGTGGCCCTGGCCGCGGGTGGTTTTACCACCTCAGCGGCCTGCTACGTCTTCGGCCTGAAACGGTTCCATTCCGCGGTGCGGCCGGCGATCCTCACCGCGTTCCTGGGCTACTCCCTGGTGGTCTTCGCCCTGCATTACGACGTGGGCCGGCCCTGGCGGCTGCCTTACCCCTTCTTCGTCCAGTCCGGCACCACCTCGGTGCTCTTCGAAGTGGGCTTGTGCGTCTTCCTTTACCTGATCGTCCTCTTCGTGGAGTGGGTGCCATCGGCCCTGGAATGGCTGGGCTTCAAAAAACCCCGGAACGTCATCGTCAGGATGACCCTGGCCCTGACCATCTTCGGGGTGGTTTTGTCCACCATGCACCAGAGTTCTCTGGGGGCCCTTTATCTGATTGCGCCTTCGAAGCTGCACCCCTTATGGTATTCCATGTTCCTGCCGCTCTTCTTTTTCGTCTCCGCCATCGCCGCGGGCCTGTCCATGGTCCTTTTCGAAGGGACGCTGTCCCACCATTATCTCCACGATAAGATGGATAAAGTCTACCTGAGCGAGCACGACGGCGTGACCTTCGGTTTCGCCAAGGGCGCGGCGGTGGTGTTGGTGGTTTATTTCTTCATCAAGATCGTGGGAATTACCCTGGACAACAACTGGCATTATCTCCTCACCGGCTACGGGGCCTGGTTCCTCTTCGAACTCCTGGGCTTCGTGGCCCTGCCCGCGTTCCTTTACGCCATCGCCGTGCGGGAGCGCAATGCCTGCCTGGTCCGCTGGGCTGCGGTGATCACCGTCCTGGGGATCATCCTCAACCGCTTTAACGTCTCCCTGGTGGCCTTCAACTGGCAGTTGCCCCCGGCTCAAAAGTACTTCCCGAGCTGGATGGAGATCGCCATTTCCGTCTTCATCGTCACCGTGGGCCTCCTGGTTTTCCGCTTCATCGCCACCAAGATGCCCATCTTCTATGAGCATCCGGATTTCAAGGAACATGTGCCTCATGAAGGGGAAGAAGAAGAGGCCCCGGAATTTGTGGAACACGAACTGAAACCCCACCCCCAGAGCTTGGGACACTGAGGAAGGGACCATGGAAAACGCTTTTTATACTCTGCATGACTTTTTCGTCTTTACCAAGGGTTCCGCCTATATCTTGATGGGCGTGATCCTCCTGGGCATCCTGGGATTCTGGCTGTTTATCACGGGCAGGGACGAAGAGACGTTCATTAAATAGGGAAGAAGGCCGCCTGACGGCTTGTGGAGGAGTCTCTATGTTTTATCAATTTATTACCGGCCCTTTGCTTTGGCTGGCCTTCATTGTCTTCTTCGGCGGGCTGATAGTGCGGGTGGTGAACTATATACGCGGGCTGGACTGGCAGCTCGACCGGGTGGCCTACCGGGCGCATCCGGGTATGGCACTCAAAGGAGCGCTGTCATCCATCATTCATTGGCTCGTGCCTTTCGGGTCCGTGGGCTGGCGCTTCAAGCCCATATACACTTTTATCTTCTTCGTCTTTCATATCGGCCTGGTGGTCACGCCGTTGTTCCTGGAGGGTCATGCAGTCCTCCTCAAGGAGCGCTGGGGCATTAACTGGCCCACGATCTCCATGGGCCTGGCCGACACCCTGACCATCGGGGTCATGGCCGCCACCGTCTGCATCGCCATCCGGCGCATCGCTCTTCCCGAAGTGCGCATAGTCACCACGTTCTATGACTACTTCCTGCTCCTGCTCACCGTGGCCCCCTTTGCCACCGGGTTTTTGACCGTATACCAGGCCCACAACCCGTGGGCCATCCAGGACTTCTGGCTCTATGCCCACATCCTTAGCGGCGAGCTGCTGCTAATGGCCATCCCCTTCACCAAGCTCTTCCACGTGGTAGGTTATTTCCTCTCCCGGGGCCAGTTGGGGGTGGACTTCGGGGTCAAGCGCGCGATTAAGGCAAAAGGTGGCTTTGCTTGGTAGATTATGATAGAATAAATTTTGTATATAAAGCCTGGCGTAGTAAAGCAACAGGGATAGCAAGTTAAAGGAGTGAGGAGCCATGCCTGAAGGAATCCTCTGTAACAAAACCCCGGTCACCAGCAAAGAACAACTCGATTCCGTGCTCGCCGACAAGGGCGGGAAAAAATACTATGAAGAAATGAAGCGTCTCGATGTCGACGTGGAGAAGCTTCAAACTACCTTGCAGGCCACCTGCAAATCCCGGATACGCACCTGGCTGGAAATGTGCGCCCACTGCGGCTTGTGTGCGGATAGCTGCTTTCTTTACTTGGCTAACCGCAAAGACCCGACCCAGGTGCCTTCCTACAAAATCCTTTCCACCCTGGGCAAGATCGTCAAGAATAATGGCAACGTGGACAACGCGCACATGAAGTACTGTATGGACGTGGCCTGGTCCAAGTGCACCTGCTGCAACCGTTGCGGCAGTTTCTGCCCTTATGGTATCGACATGGGTGTCATGTTCGGTTACCTGCGAGGCCTATGCTTCTCCCAAGGCTTCGTGCCCTGGGAACTGAAGATCGGCTCGGGCATGCACCGCATCTTTAAAGCCCAGATGGATGTGACCCCGGAAGACTGGGTGGAGACCTGCGAATGGATGGCCGATGAGCAGCAGGATGAATGGCCGGGCCTGGAGATCCCCGTGGACAAAGAGGGCGCGGACATCCTCTATACCTGCAACGCCCGGGAGCCCAAGCACTATCCGGAGGATATTGCCGAAGCCGCCATTCTGTTTCATATCGCCGGCGAAAACTGGACCGTGCCCAGCGAGGGTTGGGAACAGACCTGCCTGACGCTCTTTGCCGGAGACTGGGCCGGCTGCAAGTCCCAGGTCGAAAACGTCTACGGCGCCATCGAACGCCTCAAACCCAAGCGCGTCCTGGGCACCGAATGCGGCCACGCGCACCGCTGCATGGTCATTGAAGGGCCCTACTGGGCGGGCCGCGCCGACGGCAGGCCCCCCGCGCCCTATCTGCACTATACCGAGTGGGTGGCCGAGGCCCTGCGCACCGGCAAAATCAAGATCGACCCCGCCAAAAGGATCAAAGAGCCCGTGACCTTGCAGGATTCCTGCAATTACATCCGCAATTACGGCCTAAAGGACGTCACCCGGGAGATCATGAGCTACCTGGTGGAGCCCGGCTATTTCGTGGAAATGACTCCCAACAAGGAGCACAATTTCTGCTGCGGCGGAGGCGGCGGCATCAACGGCATCGGTATGTACCGGCAGCAGCGCAACGTCGGCCTGAAGGTGAAACGGGACCAGATCCTGGCCACCGGCTGCAAGCTGGTGGTGAGCCCCTGCCACAACTGCTGGGACGCCATCCGGGACCTGGAGGAGGTTTACGAACTGGGCATCAAGTGGACCTTCCTGAAACCCCTGCTCATCAAGATGGCTATCATCCCCGAGCACCTGAAGCCCAAGGAAGAGGAAGAAGAGTAAGACTGCAATAGACTGATAATCTTAAGCGCCTTGTTCCCCCCGGGAGCAAGGCGCTATTTTTTTTTGCCCGGCATTGCCGTTTCTTCCCTAAAAAGATCGGGACATGGCCCCTGGGGGTGATTATTTTTAATGGGAGGTAAAGATGGACCGTAGTGTTTAGGAGGATTAAATAATGGACCCGCAGAGCCAGCCAAAAGAAAGAGCCTGTTTTATCTGTTCCCGGGACACCCTGGATGGGGCCTATCCCTCCCTGATCCTGGGGATTAACGCCGCCCGTTTGGGGATGGAGGCCAAGGTGTTTTACACCTTTATGGGCGTCAACCTGGTGCGCAAAGGCGGCATCGAAAAGGCCAAGTTTATTCCCCCGGGGGTCATGGGCGCAGTGCCCGGCATGTCCAGCATGGCCACGGCCATGATGAAGAAGAAGATCGAAAAGGCGCATATCCCCACCCTGCCGGAACTCATGGAGATGGCCCAACTGGAGGGGGTGGAGCTCATCGCCTGCAAGATGACCTTCGACATGATGGAAATGCATGAAGAAGACATGATTGAGAATGTCTCGGTCTGGGACGCCGCGGAATTCATGAAGTACGCCAAAGAGGCCAAGCTCTGCCTGTTTACCTGAAGCCGGCTTGGGATACGAAAAGATGAATCTCACGCAAAGGCGCAAAGGCGCAAAGCAAGACCCAAGTAGTTGGGTAGGGTGCGTTCCACGAACCATTTAATTGTCAAGTGATGTAGGGTGCGTTCCATGCACCAATTCTTTGTTAAGAACTCACGGGCAGCTTGAGTCGCCATGGTAACCCCGGTATAATATGCCCATGGTGAATATCGCATTTAACTTCTCTGTCCGCTTTTTGGCGGCCGTTCTGATAGCCAAGTTCTCTCTGGGCTTCCTGGGAGCAGACACGCTGCCCGGGCTTCTGTGGGGCTCCCTGGGCCTGGTGCTCCTCACCTATATCTTCGACCTGCTGGATTGGTTTTCGGAAGGGGCCCTGCGCCGGGCCCTGAAACCCGCGGCCCTCAGTTGGCTGCTGGCCCGGCTGTTGATCAGAATGAACGTGGTGGAGCCTCCCAAGGAGCGTTCCCCGGAACCGACGCGGAAAGAAGGGAAGGGGTGAGTTAGTTGCCAGTGGCCAGTGGCCAGTTTTCAGTTTTCAGTTATTAAAGAATTGTGAGAGTCGGCGTCTATCGGCGTTCATCCGCGGTTAATATTTAGCCGCCGATACACGCCGATTTCCTTATTGACAAAGAAAAAAAGGGACAGGTCACACGGCCTGTCCCTTTTTCTTATCTTGGACTTCACCGGGAGGTAAATTATTGTCCCTCCACAGTTCTCTTATGAAAAAAAACTGGCAACTGACTACTGGCCACTGGCCACTGCTTTACATCTTACACACCCCGGCCCGGCATTTTTTCTCCAGGATGTGTTCTTCGAACTCCTGGCGGAAATTCTTCAGCGCGCTCATCATGGGCGCGGGCGCGGTCTGGCCCAGGGGGCAGAACGAGGCGTCCATCATCACTCCGGCCAGCCGCTCCATGAGCGCCAGGTCTTCCATGGTTCCCTGGCCCTGGCAGATGCGGCTGATGGTCCTCAAGATCACCGGCGTCCCTTCCCGGCAGGGGGGGCACTGGCCGCATGA
>DYJG01000802.1 GCA_020723225.1 Desulfobacca acetoxidans
ATTTAAAAAATGAGATAACCAATTCCCGGGATGTCCTGGTTTTTACTGGCCACCAACCACTGGCCACTGACAACTTCTAGTAACAGAGACGCAGTCCTTCTTGCAACTCACCCGGGCATACTTAATTTAATTATAATCTACTTTAAATTTATCGGCCTGGGGCCAAGTCTCGCAGACACTTATCCCGGACGCCGAGGAGCAATGTCATGTCCGAAGAACCCCGTCCCAACCGCCTGGCCCGGGCCACCAGCCCTTATCTGAAGCAGCATCAGTACAATCCCGTGGATTGGCATCTCTGGGGTCCGGAAGCCCTGGAGCGGGCCCGGCGGGAGGATAAGCCCATTTTCCTGAGCATCGGCTACTCCACCTGCCACTGGTGCCACGTCATGGCCCACGAATCATTTGAGGACGCAGGCATCGCCGCCATCTTGAACGAGCATTTCATCAGCATCAAGGTGGATCGGGAAGAGCGGCCCGATCTGGATGAGACATATATGAGCGTGGTCACCGCGCTCACCGGCCGGGGCGGCTGGCCCTTGAGCGTCTTTCTTACCCCGGATTTGCAGCCGTTTTACGGGGGCACTTACTTCCCTCCCCAGGACCGGGGGGGACTGCCGGGCTTTCCCCGCCTGCTTCTGGCCCTGAGCCAGGCCTACCGCCAGAACCGGGAGCAGATCGCGGAACTCTCCCGGCGGCTCCTGGACCATTTGCAGAAAGTGGAGGGAATCGGTGCGGCAGGGCCGGAGCCCGACCAGCAGGCGGTCTTCCAGGCGGGGCAGCTGATTCTTCAGGATTTCGACCCGGTCCACGGCGGCCTGGGGGCCGCGCCCAAATTCCCCCGCTCCCTGGAATGGGGTTTCCTCCTCCATTATTACCGCTATATCGGCGAGTTCCCGGTTCTGGAAAAAGTGGCCTTGACCCTGGAAAAGATGGCCCGGGGCGGTATCTACGATCAGTTGGGCGGCGGCTTCGCCCGCTACACCGTGGACGGGGCCTGGGTGGTGCCCCACTTTGAAA
>DYJG01000803.1 GCA_020723225.1 Desulfobacca acetoxidans
GGTTCTTTACCGGGCCTCCCTGGTGGACGCGGCCCGCAGGCAGGATTGGACCGGGCTGGCGGCAATACTTAAATATATCAACAACCCGGAGGGGGACGAGATTTATGCAGCGTCCCTCATCCGCCTCCTGGCCTCGTGCCCCGACCCCCGGAAATGGCCGGCCATTACCAAAGCCCTCCAGGATAAATCGCCCCTGGTGCGGGCCGCGGCCGCCGCGGCCCTGGAATCGCATCTCACCCCGGAGACCCGGGACGCCCTCCTGTCCTGCCTGGGGGACGACTACCGGCTGGTGCGCATCCGGGCCGCCGCGTCCCTGGCTCCCTATCCCCGGGAATTGCTGAGCTCCGTGGACCAAAACCGCCTGGATGCGGCTAATACAGAATTGTTGGCCGCGCTTGCAGCCCGGCCGGACGATTGGGCCTCCCACTACAATCTGGGAAATTTTTATGCGGCCCGGCAGGAATTCGCCAAGGCCGCGGAGGCCTTCCAGGCTGCGTCCCGGCTCCGGCCCGAGGCCATTCTCCCCTGGGTCAACGTCTCCCTGGTCTACGCCCGTTTGGGCCAGGCCGACAACGCCGAAAAAGCCCTGCGCCGGGCCCTGGAGATCGACCCGAACCAGGCTACGGCCAACTTTAACCTGGGGCTTCTCCTGGCGGAGCAGAACCGGCTTCCGGAAGCCGAGGCCGCGTTCCGCACTGCGCTCAAAACCTCGCCCCGCTTCCCCGAAGCGGCTTATAACCTGGGCGTGCTCCTGGCCCAAGACCGGCTGCCGGAGGCGCTCCAGTGGTGCCGCCAGGCCCATGACTGGCAGCCGCAAAATGCCAGATACACCTTTACGCTGGCTTTTTATTTAAGACAGCAGGGGAATCTCCCCGGGGCCATTGCCGTTTTAGAAGGCCAGGTGCGCCAAAAGGCGGCCAACGCCGAGGTTTACTCCCTGTTAGGCGAGGTCTACGAAAAGACGGGCAAACCGGAAGCCGCGAAAAAAGTATATCGCCAGGCCCTGGCGGATGCGG
>DYJG01000804.1 GCA_020723225.1 Desulfobacca acetoxidans
GGCGCCGCCGCCGGAGGTCAAGGAAGCTCCCAAGAAAATGAAAAGAGCGGTGAAACACCGGAAGGAAGCCCCCGAGCCCCCGGCCTGCCCGCCGCCGGCGCCCCGCCGGCCCGCGGAAGTCAAGGCCCCGGAGCCGGCGCCGCCGGCCGCCCTGGCCGCGGGTTTCACTTACCAGTGGGTCGCCCACAGAACCCCGCGCATCAGGCGGGAATACCAGATCACCAATCTCAACGACCATGCCTGGCATAACGTGCGAATCAAGATTTACGCCCGGAGTCTGAACGACGGCAAGTTTGTCCTGGGACCAGTGACCCAGGAAAAGAACATTGTCCTCCCCGGACACACGGTTAACCAGGCGCCGGATCAGACCTTCATGCACTACGAAACCCTGAATGACGCGGGATACAACCTCTACCTGGAAATCTCCGCCAAGGAAGGCAAGCTGAAGAGAGCCTGGAAAAATGTGGCCGGGGGGGACTCGAGCGACAGCAACCTGATGGAAATCCCCTGGGACCTGGAAGATCAAGACAAATAAGGAAAGACCCGGGTCCGTCCCGGAGGCCCGGCCGGGGCCGCGCCGGCGCCAAGGCTTATGTTCTGCGGCCCGTAAAAGATACTCCGAGAGAAAGGGAATATGGCAATGATGAAAGGTATCGAGAAGCTTCAGACCGCTAATGCCGGCGCTAAGACGGCCGCCGGCTCGCATTCCGCCTCCGGGGACACCTTTGGTTGTCTTCTCCAGGACTTATGGGGCTTTATGAGGGTGCGCAAAAAATTCTGGCTGCTCCCCCTCGTTGTTACCTTGTTGTTCTTCGGGGTTACAGTGGTGATGAGCAGCGGATCGGCCATCGCCCCCTTTGTGTACACCCTGTTTTAAAGACTTTTGGCCTGGGATCGGGCCTCCCCGGGAGGCTTCCCCCGGGCCGGAAATTGCCGGAAAAACAAATCAACGGATACCAGACGCAGGCGCGGAAATTTTTATGGACGCTGGGCTTCGAATATCTTACTAATATA
>DYJG01000133.1 GCA_020723225.1 Desulfobacca acetoxidans
CTACTTGCGGGGGGTCTTCCCGACAGTCCAGCGGGTCACCGCCTATGCCCGCTCCCAGAGTTGTTACCGCAAGTCCTTGGAAGAACTGACGGAATTGCGCCAGGCGGGCCTGCTGCGGCTGCACGTGGGCCTGGAGTCCGGCTGTGACGCGGTCTTAAAAAGGATGAAAAAAGGCGTCTCTGCCTGGAAACAGGTGGAAGGCGGCCAAAAGGTGGTGGCCGCGGGCATTTCCCTGTGCGAATACCTCATGCCCGGCCTGGGGGGGAAGGAATTTTCAGAGCGGCACGCCCTGGACAGCGCCGCGGCGTTGAGCGCCATCAACCCGGCCTTCATCCGCCTGCGCACCCTGGCCCTGCGAAGCCGCTCCCCTTTGTTGGCCCAAAGCAAAGAGGGGTTGTTCACCGAAATGCCGGAAGACGACGTGGTGGCGGAAATCGCCTTGTTGGTCAGCAACCTGCATTGCGACTCCTATCTGGTGTCCGATCAGATGTCCAACCTGCTGTACGGGGTGGAAGGGCAACTGCCCGGGGATAAGAAGAAAATTTTGCAGGTGATCGACGACTATCTGCAAAAACCGGAAATGGAGAGGCTGGCCTTCCGCCTGACCCTGCGCCGTCGCTCTTTCCTGGCGGTTTACGGTTCTTTTCCCGAGCTCCTGGAAGAGAAGGTGGATCTGGCCTGGGAAGCCGTCCGCCGGGAGGCCCCGGATGCCCGGGATCGGGTGGACGCGGCCATTGCCGCGCTCAAAGAGGGGTTTGTGTGATTGATCTCCTTAACCTCCCGGGCTTAACAAGGTCCAAACTATTAAGGTGCTAAATGCCAGGTAGAGAAAAATCGTCTAAACCACAGATGCCCAATACCGCGATCTGGCTGGTAATAATTTTTACCGTCCTCTTCATCTTGGGCATCAATACCGGAGACCTGGAGTACCTCATGAACCTGGGCAACACCATCTGCCTGTCCTGCATCGGAGTGGGTTGATGGTTGCGCTCAGATGGCTGATCCAGACCGTCATCGCCCTGGGGACCAATGCCTATCTGCTCTTCCCCTGGGGCTCGGTGATCTACCAGGGTCCCTTGAAGGCCATCTGCCATCCGGGACTCAACTGTTACTCCTGCCCCGGCGCCCTGCTCTCCTGTCCGGTGGGCGCGGTGCAGAACTTTGTGGCCAGTCTCCGTTATTATACCCCGGGAACCATCCCCCATTTGGGAGCCATGGTGGTGGGCTACCTGGGGTTCATCGGCACCCTGGTGGGCCGCCTGCCCTGCGGCTGGCTCTGCCCCTTCGGTTTCATCCAGGACCTGCTTAACAAGGCGCCCTTCCCGAAGTTTAATCTTTGGCCCCCCTTGAAGTGGGTGAAATACGGGGTCCTGGTGGCGATGGTGATCCTCATGCCCTTTTTTCTGCTGGACCAATACGGCTTGGGGCAGCCCTGGTTCTGCAAACTGCTGTGTCCCGCGGGCACGCTGTTGGGCGCGCTGCCGCTCTTGGCGCTGAAGCCGGCGTTGTGGACCACCGTCGGTTTTTATTTCTGGAACAAATTTACCATCCTGGTGCTCATCATCGTCCTGGCCATGTTCATCAGCCGGCCCTTCTGCCGTATTCTTTGCCCCCTGGGGGCCTTTTACAGTTTATTCAGCCGGATCACCCTGATACAATTAGAGTTCACCGAAGGCAATTGCGTGGAATGCCGGGCCTGCGTGCGGGTCTGCCCCACCGGGGTTTCCCCCTATCAACAACGGGACAGCCGAGAATGCATCATGTGCCTGAAATGTATGGACGCCTGCCAGTTCCAGGCCCTGAACTTCGGTTTGCGGCGGCCCTTGCCGGCGCCCAAGGAGTCCGTCGGCCATACCTAAAATTCAGGGCAAAAAAAACTTGACACGGAAATTTGTTTAAGCCATTATATACGCTAAGGAATTAGCCGCCCACAAAAGGTTAGAACAAGCCCATGGCCCTTACCAAAGAAAAATTGATCAGCCGTCTGCAGACCCAGGTAGGTCTGAGCAAACAAGAATCCCGGGGAGTGGTGGAACGGGTCCTGGATATCATGAAGGATTCCTTGGCCCGGGGCGAAGACCTGCTCATCAGCGGCTTCGGCAAGTTCTCGGTCCGGCAGAAAAACGCCCGCCGGGGCAGGAACCCCCAAACCAAGGAAAATCTCATCCTCCGGGCCCGCAAGGTCGTGGTGTTCAAAACCTCCGGGGTGCTGCGCAACCGCATCAACGGCATGAGTTCTTAGTAATTCCCCCCCGGATACCAACGCCCGCAACCAGGAACCCTGCCGCCGCCGCCCACGGTGATGAGGGGCGAGCCGCGGGTTTATTCTCTTATTCCGGACCTCGCGTAGGGGCAAACCTTGTGTTCACCCTGGACGTTGGGCGAACACAAGGTTTGCCCCTACGGAAAACCTACGTCCGCTGTGGAATTGGCATTAGAGGCAGACCATGACCGCCCCCCCGGACTGGCTGGATAAGCATTGCAGCCGCCGCGCCTTTCTGCAATGCGGCGCCTGCGCCCTGGCCCTCCTGGCCCTCCCCCCCGCCGCCGCCTCCGGACAGGAACTGCGCTCCGGTTTTGTCCAGCCCCATCCCGCCCTGTTCTATAACACCATCGCCAAGGGTCTGGTGGAATGCCGGCTGTGCCCCCGGAAATGCGAAGTCGCCGACGGGGAGCGTGGCGACTGCCTGGTCCGGGAGAACCGGGGTGGGAAATATTTTACTTTAGCCTACGGCAACCCCTGCGCGGTGCACCTGGACCCCATCGAGAAAAAGCCGTTTTTCCACGTTCTTCCCGGCACCATGTCCTTCTCCATTGCCACCGCGGGCTGCAACCTCCATTGCAAGTTCTGCCAGAACTGGGAGATTTCCCAGGCGAAGCCGGAAAAGACCTATAACTTCGACCTGCCCCCGGACCAGGTGGTGGCCGCGGCCCGGGAAAAGAAATGCCCTTCCATCGCCTACACCTACGTCGAGCCCCTGATCTTTTACGAATACATGCTGGACACGGCGCGATTAGCGAAAAAGGCGGGCCTGCTGAACACCTGCCATTCCGCGGGCTACATCAATACCGAGCCTTTGCAAAAACTGGCGGAGGTTCTGGACGCAGCCTGCATCGACCTCAAGAGCTTCGACTCCCAGTTCTACCGGGACCTGGTGGGGGGCGAACTGGCCCCGGTGCTGCGGACGCTGAAAACCCTGCGCCAGAAAAAGGTGCATGTGGAGATCGTCAACCTGGTCATCCCCCAGCACAACGACCAGCCCGAGACCCTGGCCAAGATGTGCGCCTGGATCAAGGACGAACTGGGGCCCCTGACCCCGGTCCACTTCTCCCGGTTCTACCCCTTATATAAAATGCAGAACCACTACCCCACCCCGGTGAGCGCCCTGGAGCAGGCGAGAGACATCGCACTGAAAGCGGGCCTGAAATACGTCTATATCGGCAACCTGCCGGGGCATCAGTCGGAGAGCACCTTTTGCCACCAATGCGGCAAACCGGTCATCCAGCGCACGGGCTACCGGCTGGGGGAGATGCACTTGAAAGACGGGGCCTGCGGGCATTGCGGGACGAAGATTCCGGGGATTTGGAAGCAGAAGGCTTAGTTTTTATACATAGTGACATAATAATTGCTCGTTATACATCTCTGCGCCCTCTGCGTCTCTGCGAGATAAAAAGGTTTCTCGCAGAGGCGCAGAGGCCGCAGAGAATGCTAAGCGCGGTTAATTAAAGTCGTTCAGTATAAAAACCAAAAACTAAAAACTGTCCTCAATGTCCTGGAAATGCGGCATCATCGGCCTGCCTAACGCGGGCAAGAGCACCATCTTCAACGCTTTGACCGCTGCGGGCGCGGAGACGGCCATCTATCCTTTCAGCACCATCAACCCCAACCTGGGGGTGGTGCCGGTGCCGGATGCGCGTCTGCAAACCCTGGGCAGTCTGCTTAAACCCGAGAAACTCACCCCCACCACCATCGAGTTCGTGGATGTGGCCGGGCTGATCGCCGGGGCCTCGAAAGGTGAGGGCCTGGGCAACCAGTTTTTGGGCCACATCCGGGACGTGGACCTGCTGGTGCACGTGGTGCGCTGCTTCGCGTCCGCGCAGTGCCCCCACCCCCTAGGGAGCCTGAACCCGGTGCGGGACGTAGGTATAGTTGACACCGAACTGCTCCTGGCGGACCTGGAAATCCTGGGAAGGCAAAAGGTCAAGCTGGAGAAGAAAGTCCGGATGGGGGAAAAGGCCGGGGCCGCAGCCCTGGCCGTGCTGATCAAGGTTGAAGAAGGTTTAAATAAAGGCATCTGGGCCCGAAACCTGGGTCTTAGCGCCCCGGAGTTGGAGCACTTGCAGCAAACGCCCCTCCTCACCCTGAAACCCTGCCTCTTCGTGGCCAACCTCAGCGAAGAAGAATTCAACGGAGGCAAGCATTATCAGGCCTTACAGGAATTGGCCGCGGCCCGCCGCGCGCCTTTGGTCCCCATCCTGGGGGACCTGGAGGCGGAGCTCCAGGAGCTGCCGGCAGACGAACAGCGGGAGTTCCTGGCCGGGCTGGGCTTGGCCGAGTCTGGCATCCACCGGCTGATCCAAGAAAGCTACCGCCTCCTGGGGCTGGTGACCTTTTACACCATCGTCGGCCCGGAGGTGCGGGCCTGGACGGTGCCTGCGGGCACCTCGCTGCCCCAGGCCGCGGGCCGCATCCATTCCGACATGGAAAAAGGCTTCATCCGCGCGGAAGTGATGAATTTCGCAGACCTGCAAATCCACGGCAGCCAGGCCAAAGTCAAGGAAGCCGGACGCCTGCACGTGGAGGGACGGGATTATCACGTCCAGGACGGCGAGATCCTTTTAATCCGCTTTTCCCGATAAAAGCTATCAGCTTTCAGCGGTCAGCTTTCAGCTTTTTCTAGAACAGTTCTTCATGGGCCTGCGGGCACTCGTTAAACATGAAAAGCCTGGCCCCCCTCACCCCCCGCCAGTCAGCGGCAAGGGGAAAGGGGACCTCGTGGGCGGGGGGAGAGGGGGCTAAGACCCGGTATACCTTGGCTTTTACTGGCCACTGACCACTGACCACTTTTCGAAGCAGTATTGAGCCCACATTGACGCTTGAACTTAATTAAACCCCAAGGCCCCGGTATGCAATCTTTAAGCTGACTGCTGACTGCTGATAGCTGACAGCTTCTTTTTTACCTATGTTCATTATCTGCCCGAAATTATTTCCATAATCCGCGGCCTTTCTTTCTCTGGGAAAATATGTTAAGAAGTTAGTGGGAGGTGAACCAGGATGTTCCAGATTGGCCAGTTGGCCGTTTACCCCGCCCATGGAGTGGGTGTAATCGAATCCATCCAGGAACGGGTGGTCTCTGGGAACGTGCAACAATTTTATATCATGCGATTGTTGGACAACGACATGATTATCATGATCCCCATGAGCAACGCCCAAAACGTCGGCCTCAGGGATATCATCGACACCAATTCGGTGCCCGAAGTATACGAAATCCTCAGCCTCCGGCCGTCCCGCATCAACAACCAGACCTGGAACCGGCGCTACCGGGACTATATGGACAAGATCAAGACCGGTTCCCCCTTCCGGGTGGCGGAAGTCCTCCGGGACCTGACTCTTCTGAAGACCGAGAAGGACCTCTCCTTCGGGGAAAGGAAGATGTTGGATACCGCCAAGAATCTGCTGGTGAAAGAACTTTCTCTGGTGAACGATAAGCAGGAAGACGAAATCGAAGCGCAACTCCAGGAATTATTGGAAAGTAGCTGAGCCGCGTTATCCTTCCCCGCGCCGTAAACTGCAAGACCCGGCCTGGCTTCATCCTGATGGCGGCCATGGCTGATTATACCGCGGCCCTACCAACTCCGCGGCCGCTTCGGGCCGCGGGGCATGCCGGGCCGTCCCTGCCTGGTATTTTTTCGAAAGGGGGTGAATCTTAGTGGTGCAGAAGATGGTCACCGGGGCCATCATGGGGACCATTTGCGCGGTCAGCGGCTATCTCATCGGCAGCCAGATCCCCCAGTTGGCCGACTTCTGGTGGGCCGGCTGGGCCGGGGCTGCGGGCGGGGTGGTGGTGGCCTTCCTGACACTGGCCCTGGAACAGCTCATCAAGCGCATTCCTCTAAAAACCATTTTCGGGGGCACCCTGGGCCTGTTCATCGGCTTAGGCATCGCCAAGCTGGCCAGCTACCCCTTCGACAAATTTTTGGAACTCCCCAATTTGCAGATTCCTTTATATCTTTTTCTTTCCGCAATTTTTGGTTATATCGGCTTGGTCCTGGGGGGCAAAAAGATGTCGGAGGTCTCCACTCCGTATTTCCTGGACGTGGGCCGGCAGATGCGAGCGCCTCTGAAAATCCTGGACACCAGCGTCATCATTGACGGCCGCATCGCCGACATCTCCGAGACCGGTTTTCTCGAAGGCACTTTCCTGGTGCCCAAGTTTGTCCTGGAGGAGCTGCAATATATCGCCGATTCCACGGATGAACTGCGGCGCACCCGGGGCCGGCGGGGGCTGGATATCCTCAAGCGCTTGCAGCAGCACAACCGCCTGAAGGTGGAGTACGTGGAAGAGGACATTCCCCAGGCCGCGGGGGTGGATTCCAAGCTGGTGGCTCTGGCCTTGAAACTCCGGGCCAAGATTCTGACCAACGACTTCAATCTCCACAAGGTCGCGGAACTCCAGGGCATCGAGGTGCTCAACATCAACCAGTTGGCCAACGCCATGAAATCCGCGGTGCTGCCCGGGGAGACCCTGCAAGTGCAGATCCTCCGGGAGGGCAAGTCCCAGGGCCAGGGTGTGGCCTACCTGGACGACGGCACCATGGTGGTCATTGAAAACGCCCGGCGCTTCATCGGCAAGGAGGTGGAAGTGGCGGTCACCAGCGTGCTCCAGACCACCGCGGGCCGCATGATCTTCAGCGAAATCAAGAACGGCGGCAAT
>DYJG01000805.1 GCA_020723225.1 Desulfobacca acetoxidans
TTGAGCTAACGGCCCCAAAAGTGTTTTCTAACATCGAGAAGGGTTGCTGTCAATGGTTTTATGGAGGAGAATGGGGCGTCCCCTCGGCTTTTGGAGTAAGGTCTCATATCCATCAGCATAGATACCAACTTGAGACCTCTGTGAAATTCTTTTTTCTTGTCATTCTGAACGCAGCGAAGCTTCGTTAGGAATCTCGTTTTTTAGCGCCAGGTAACTCCAATCCGGGTGGAATCACCGATAGGGCCAGGAAAAGCCGTGTGCTGCCAAAAGCCAGATTCTTCGGTCGCTCCGCTCCTCAGAATGACAGGTGGTGGGATTTTCGCAGAGGTCTCAACTTAAAAGCAATGGCAAGGATTTCGAAAAGCAGATAGAATATTTTTGATGCCAGCAACTGGGAGATCCGTGCCCTTGAGCCAGGGATGATCCAGGAGACGGTCCCGAGGAAGCGTTTTTCCTTGACCTGACCGGGAGTTATGTCATAACTAGGGGTAACGCCCTTGACTGCAATCGTTCATGGCCACCAACACCCTTTCTAACAACCGGTACGCTCTTATCCCTTATCTGCTCACCGGCCTCATCCCTTTCGGAGTGGGCACGCTCCTGGCGGGGGTGGCGGGTTTTCCGGTGCGCTGGGGAGTCTGGTTCGCCGGCACCCTGGCCCTGGCCGCCCTGATCCTGGCGGCTGTGGGCAGCCGCCTGGCCTTTGCCCCCACTGAGGCCCGTTGGCCCGGTCAGGGTCTGCTCTCCCCGAAAGGCGCCCGGACCCTGGCCTATGCCGCTTTGGCCCTGGCTGCAATCCTGGGATTGATCCTGCAATTCGGGGCGCATACCGGGGATTGGACCATTCCCTTGGGGGGATTGGGCCTCCTGGGCGGTTATTTCTATTTCGCGCAGCCGGTTAGCTGGCACCGGCGAGGGTTAGGCGAGGCGGTGGGCGGCTTATGCTTTGGCTTTCTGCCGGTGGCCGCGGGTCTTTATCTGCAAACCGGCCATCTGCTCACCGAGGTCCTGCT
>DYJG01000134.1 GCA_020723225.1 Desulfobacca acetoxidans
ATGGGCTGGACCTTGAACATCGAAAATCCCGCCACCCAGTACACCACCGGCCAGGAATTCCATCTGGAGTATTTTGTGGGCCAGCACCTGCCCAAGGGCTTCGCCCTGGGCCTGGCCGGCTATATCTACAACCAGATGACCGCGGACACCGGTTCCGGCGCCACCCTGGGCGCGTTTCACGGCCAGACCATCGCTCTGGGCCCCTGCCTTACCTTCAACGGCAAGATCGCGGGCCACCCCATCGGCCTGAATGCCAGATATTACAACGAACTGAAGGTAAAGAACCGCTTCGACGGCCAGGCGGCTTATCTGACCTTCACCTTGGGGCTTTAAAGAAAGTTCCGGGTTCCTGGTTCCAAGTTCCGAGAGCGGCGTCTGATACACTACCCGAGCTTACTGGGAAGATAGAGCGAGTTAAAAGTAAGAAGGCAATGGGCGAAGATGCTGGAGTCCCTGCTTTCCATCGAGAGCGGTGGATAAAGAAAAGAATTCAGAAAAAACAAAAGACCCTTGTGGCACAGGCTTCCAGCCTGTGCAGTCTTTTCAAATCACCAGGAGGAATTTGCCTCACTGGCAAGACCTCGGAAGAGTGTACTTTATTACCTGGCGCTGTAAGCAGGAAAAGAGGAATTTGAGCGCAGGCTGGAAGCCTGCGCCACAAGGATTATAAGATTCTATTGAAGGTTTGTGGGGAAATCCGCGGATTAGATTCATATCTACTCTGCTAAACAAGCCCTTTTACGGTATTTAAATATCCCTTCCTGGATGCCGATAAGAACGTTAGTCCGAAGTTAGAACCCGCCAAGGATCGGCCAGAGCCAAACCTTAAGGAATACTTGCTTCTATTGCCGGAATAAGTGGATTTTCGGATAGAGGTCTATGAGACGGAAAGCGCTATTTCTCTGGTTCGCCCTGCTCTGCCTCCCTTTGCCGGCCTCTGCCGCTACTTATGAAGTGGGTCCGGGCAAATCATACGCAAACATCGGCGACGTCCCCTGGGAAAGCCTGGGTCCGGGGGATCAGGTGCTGATTTATTGGCGTCCGGAGCCTTACCGGGAGAAGTGGGTCATCGCCGTGGAGGGAACGGAGCAGCAGCCCTTCATCGTCCGGGGGGTGTCCAACGGCGGCGGAGAACTCCCCGTCATCGACGGCAACGGCGCCAGCACCCGCAGCAGCCTTAATTTCTGGAACGAGAACCGGGCCGTCATCAAAATCGGCGGGGCCAACACCCCCGCGGTGGACGTGCCAACCTGGATTGCGCTGGAAAACCTGGACATCCGCAGCGCCAGGCCGCCGTACCAGTTCACCGGACGGTCCGGGGTCACGGCTTACTCGGACAATGCCGCCTCGATCTACCTGGAAAACGGCAAAAATGTAACCATCAGAAACTGCGTCATCCATGATTCCGGAAACGGCCTGTTTGTGGCCGCGGCCTCCAGGAACGTCCTCATCGAGGGCTGCTGGATCTATGATAACGGCATCGAAGGCAGCATCTATCAGCACAACACCTACACAGCCGCCCTGGGCATGGTCTATCAGTTCAACCGCTTCGGGCCTCTGCGGGCCAATTGCGGGGGCAACAACCTCAAGGACCGCTCCGCCGGTTTGGTGGTGCGCTACAACTGGATCGAGAGCGGCAACCGGCAACTGGACCTGGTGGACGCGGAAGATAGTTCGGAGCTGGTCAACGATCCCAGCTACCGGCAGACTTATGTGTACGGCAATATTCTCATCGAACCCGAGGCCGCGGGTAACTCCCAGATCGTCCACTATGGCGGCGACAGCGGCAATACCGGCATCTACCGCAAAGGCGTCCTCCACTTCTACCATAATACCGTTATTTCCACCCGTGCGGGCAATACCACCCTGGTGCGCCTGTCCACCAACGATGAGACCTGCGACTGCCGCAACAACATCGTCTGGACTACGGCTGCCCCGGGCCGCCTCGCGATGGTGGATGCCGCCGGAGTATTGCATCTTAAGAACAACTGGCTGAAATCGGGTTGGGTCGACAGCCACAGCGGCCTCACCGGGGCTATTTATAACGACGGCGGGAACCTGGGCGGCGACAGCCCGGGGTTCGTGGATGCCGCGGCTCAAGACTTCCATCTGCTTTCCCGGTCACCGTGCGTCAACGCCGGCGCCGCTTTGCATCCCGAGGCCTACGCTGCGGCTTATCAGTACGTCAAACATCGTCTCTCCGAGCCACGGCCCGGAGACGGCAAGGCGGACCTGGGAGCCTTTGAACTCCGAACCGGTGGTATGGTGCCGGCCCTCTGGCTTCTCCTGGACCAGGGTACAATTACAGAGAGGAAGAATGTTAGATAACTAGTTGATATTATAATATTATCAACTATTTTTTTATCAATTGACATTTTTCTGTCGATATGGTGTATTGACACCAGGAGAATAAGACAGACACTGATTAGGCCCGAGCAGGCGGGGCTGCCCATAATCGTTAAACCTAACTAAAGGGGCATTGTTAAGGAGACAGAGATGAAGACCCGGAAAGCTGCGTTTGTCTTGATCGTATCGGCTTGCATGATGGTCTTTGCCGCCATCGCGGCCCATGCCGCACCCATCACCTGTTCGGTTGAATCGGTGGGGCCGTATGGCACCAATGCGGACACTGACGGCTCCTATATTTACCTGACCGCAGCCGATTCTTCCTTTACCAACCAGAAATGCAAAATTGCCGGTGGTCCAACCAGAAGGGGCAAGGAATTTCTGGCTGCGGCCTTAACCGCACTGGCGAGCGGCAAACAAGTGAGTGTCACCCTCACCACAGGAGCCACTCCTACGGTCACCTCCATCATAGTTCAGAAATGACGGGGACAAAGCATTACCCGCACCCAATCCTGGAAGATTAGGGCTAATGCCTTAATCTTCCAAAAGCCGGAGAGCTTCGATAATCTTTCAAATATATTAAGGTTATTTGGCGCCTCTCCCTAGCGGGGTAGGACCCCCGATGGTTTTGCGGATTCCTGCAGACATTCTCATCTGGCTGACGTATTGCTTCTTTCCTCTCCCCTTTTCTGCAAGTAAATATTATCACGGCAGAAGTATTTCCGGCTTATCTAACGGCTTCGACGGCCAGGTGCGACCCCAAGGCCCGGGCATAGATATCGGTGCGGATGAATACCAACTTCCGGATGCGTCGGCCCCGGCAGCCATCCTGCTGCTGAATGACTAATTTCACGATCACAACCGGGGCGTAAGCCGCACCCCGCCGTAACTCCTGGGAGCGATCCATGAAAACCAAATGGTATTTCCTCCTGCTGTCGATGGCTATTTTGGCACATGGCGTGTTTTTCTGCGGGCAGGCGCTGGCGTTAAACCCCAACGCGCCGGCCACGGTGGTGAAGCTCATTTTTATTCACCACTCCAGCGGCCAAAACTGGCTGGCCGATGACCACGGCGGCCTGGGGATCGCCCTGCGCAATAACAACTACTTTGTCAGCGACACCAACTACGGCTGGGGGCCTGACGCCATTGGCGACCGCACCGATATCGGCCACTGGTGGGATTGGTTCCGGGGCCCCTCCCGGGATACCTACCTGAACGCCCTCTACGCCGAGAGCAACCAAAATTGCTCATACAGCCGCCTGGCCGGCGACCCCGGCGGCAGCAACCGCGTCATTATGTTCAAGTCCTGCTTTCCCAACTCCTATCTGGGCGGCAACCCCACCGATACTCCCACTACCGGCGCCAATCCCCTGCGCAGTCAGGACGCATCTTCGGAACACATGACCGTGGCCAATGCCAAGGGTATTTATAATGACCTGCTGGTCTACTTCGCCTCCCGGCAGGATAAGTTGTTCGTGGTCATCACCGCGCCCCCCCAGGTGGCCAACGACACCGATGCGGCCCATGCCGCCAACGCCCGGGCCTTCAACAACTGGCTGGTTAACGACTGGCTGGCGGGCTATCCCCACAAAAACGTGGCGGTCTTTGATTTTTATCACGTCCTGACCAGCAACGGCGGCAGCCGCAACATCAATGACCTGGGCGCGGCCGCGGGCAACCACCACCGCTGGCGCAACAACGCCATCGAACATACCCAAACGGTGGCAAACAACCTGGCCGCCTACGGCACCGACGCCTATGACAGCCATCCCACCGCGGCTGGAAACCAAAAGGCCGCGGCCGAGTTTCTGCCGCTGCTCAATGTCTATTACCACCGCTGGCTGGCAGATTCCTCGGGCGGAGCGAGACTGCTCTTGTTGGAGTAATCAGGCTGTCCGGTTCAATTCGGGGGGGCGGCTTCAAGAGCTGGAAGTTTCATCTGCCGAAGCTTTTTTCGGTTCTTTACTTTCATCAGCCCTTTTTTTATCCAGCTCCTTGAATACGGCGGCAATGTCCGGATAAAGATTAAAACCTACGCGGCTGGTCAGATGGGTGCTGGTCAACACCCTTCGGAAATGGCCTTTGACTCCGCAAATGCCCAGGATAATGCCTCGACTCTTAAGGTCATTGTGAAGCTCTTCCAGAATCTCAATGGCGCTCTCATCCATATCCACAATGGCCTCGGCATTAATGAGAAAGAACGTGACCTGAGGCCTGGCTGAATCGACCAACTCCTGAATGCGGTTGGCGAAATAGGAGGCATTGAAAAAGAAGAGGGGACCGCCGAACCGGTAGATCAATAAACCCGGGAGGACAGGGGGGCGGCTGATGATTTCATGAGGCCGGACCAGCCGGTGCAGCACCAGGATAATGGCCAGGGCCACCGCCACCAAGATGCCGGTCATGAGGCCGGTGAAGAGCACCGCGGCCGTGGTAAAAATGCTGATATAGGCCGAAGCCGGCCGCGCCCGCCATTCCCTGACCACTTCTCTGATATTGAAAAGCCTGATTGCCGCCATGATGATGATCGCCGTCAAGGACACAACCGGGATGCTTTTGAGAATTTCCGTGGAGTACAGCAAAAAAAGGGCGACAAAGCCGGCCGCGAATAACCCGGCCAGTTGAGTTCGCCCGCCGTACATAATATTTACCACCGTGCGCGACTGGCTGCACCCTATTGCCAGCCCCTGATGCAACCCGCTTCCGAGATTGGCCAGACCTAAAGCAATCATTTCTTGATCGGGATCTATCTGCTGACCGCTCTTCAAGGCAAAAGCCCGCCCGGTGGTGATGGTATCCACATAGGAAACGAGGGCTATGCCCGCAGAAAAAGGTAAAAGGCTCAGAATGTCGTTAAACTCGACACGCGGCATTACCGTTCGCGGCAATCCCACGGGGAGCAGGCCCACCTGTTCAATTCCCTGCTCACCCAGGTTCCACCAGATAACCGCGACAGTGGCCAGAAACGCCACCAAGAGAGCCCCGGGAAACTTGGGGAACAAGCGCAAAAGGAGCAACCCGGTGAGACAGGATAACCCGATATACAGAGTGAGGTAATGGACCAGGTTAATCTTGGTATAAAGTTCCCACACGCGGAGAAAGAAATCGCTCTGCGTCAGCTTGACACCGGTAATCTCACCCAGTTGGGACAAGAGGATGATCAAGGCCATGCCGTTAATAAAGCCGATGACCACTGATTTAGGGATGAAGTCGGAAATGAATCCCACCCGAAAAATCCCGCCGATTATCAGAATGGTTCCGGCCAGGATGGCCAGCATTGTGGCCAGGGCCAGGTAGCGGGCCGGGTCGCCGCCCGCGCCAAAGACGGCCAGGGAGGAGGCCGCCATAATCGCCATCGTGGCCTCTAAATCGGGAATCATATGCCGGGAAGTGCCTAAGAGGGCATAGATCCCCATTGATAACAGCGATGAATAAAAACCAAAAATGGGTGGAACACCGGCCAATAAGGCATAGGCGATCGATGCAGGAATGGAAACCACGAAAATAAGCACGCCGGCGATCATATCATTCAGCAACCAAGCCGGCTGATAACCTTTAAGCAGATCAAGTCTGATTATCGCTTGGGGCGCCTCATTTGCGACGGGAGCTTCTTCTAGGTTTTTCTTTGGTATATGCTTTCCTTTGGTTTTCCTTACCATTTCCTGTGCCGCCTCGGGTTCAGCTCTCCAATCTTTTAATATTTATGAGCATTCTTCAAATAAAAATCCAGAGCGACTTACCCTTCCTTCAGGATAAAAAAACATTATGGCCCTGATAGCCCCTCCCAGGCACTGGCATTTTGCGGAACTTGGCGACGGCCCTCCCCTCTTACTCCTACACGGCCTGGGGGCCTCAGGCTTTTCCTGGCGGGACAATATCGGACCGCTGGCGCGCCGCTTCCGGGTGTTGGCCCCGGACCTTCCCGGCCATGGCCGTTCCCCGGCTCCTCCGGATGGGGATTATAGTCTGGAGGGCATGGTTCGAGGGGTCGTCGACTTCTTGGATCAACGCGGCATTTCCCAAGCGGCCGTGGCCGGCAATTCCCTGGGAGGCGGCCTGGCCCTGATGCTGGCCCGGGACTACCCGGAGCGGGTGAGCGCCCTGGTGCTCCTGGCCCCGGCCGCGGCCATGAGACGCCTGCCCTTGATCTTCTACCCCCTGCGCCTGCCGGGGGTGGGAAAAATGTTGGCATCTTTCCTATTGGGTCCCTGGATCATCCCCTTCGCCCTGCGCCTGATCTACCATCGCCGGGAACTGATCACCCCCCGGGTGGTGGCCGGCTACGCCGGGCCTTTCCGGGAGCCGCGGCGGCGCCTGGCCCTGGCCGCGCTCTGCAGGCAGGTGATTATTCCGCCCCTGGCCGAAATCGAGGCTATGCTGGCGAAGCTGCGCCAACCCATGGCCGTCATTTGGGGGCAGGAGGACCGCATCCTGCCGGTCAAGCAGGCCTATTGGCTCAAAGAGCGCCTGCCCCGGACGGAGTTCCATCTCTTGCCGGAGGTGGGACACGCTCCCCAGGAAGAGGCCCCGGAACTGGTGAATGAAATAATCATTGATTTTTTGACCCGT
>DYJG01000135.1 GCA_020723225.1 Desulfobacca acetoxidans
GTCTTGAAAACCGCAGACCGATGAGGTCCGGGGGTTCGAATCCCTCTCCCTCCGCCATACATATTCCAATGATATAAGGTAGTTAAGATAACATAATCTTCAATTTACCGCTTGCAAACCGTGTGCAGTCCTTCTAAATTCTCTGTTACCGGGCTTTTCTTTAGGGCTGCGAACATGGCCATCACCCGGGCCGCGGCGCCGCTGGCCTGGCATACGGTTTCGGAGATATCTTTGGGCCCCTGGCTGGTTCCGGCGAGAAATACCCCCGGGGTGGCGGATTCCAGGGGATGGAGGATGGGATGTTTGGTGCGGTAAAAACCGTGGGCGTCCCTCTCCGGGGGGGCGTCTTGGAAAGGCAGCGATGCCGGCGGGGCCTGGAGTCCCACCGCCAACACGGCCAGGTCCACGGCCAGTTTCCGGCGCCCGCCCCGGACCAGGTCTTCGTAGCAGACGACCGCGCGGCCGTTCCCGTCTTCTTTAATCAACCCCGGCAGGCCCTTGATAAAGCGGACCCCCGCCCTTTGGGCCCGCCGTAAAAGCTCTTCATAGCCTTTGCCCGAGGTGCGGATATCGTTGTAGAAGATGGTGACCTCGGTCCCGGGGTCATGTTCCAGGGCAATCATGGCCTCTTTGATGGAGGCGGTGCAGCAATACCCCGAACAGTAGGGTAAAAACCGGCGGTCCCGGGACCCCACACACTGGATGAAGGCCAGGCTCTTGACCTCCCTGCCCCGGGCCGTAATCAGAGACCCCTGGGTAGGCCCCGTGGCGCAGATCAGGCGTTCATACTCCAGATTGGTGATCACCGCCGGGATGCGGCCATAGCCATATTCGCCTTTAATGGAGGGGTCAAAGGGCCGGGCGCCGGTGGCCAGAATTATAGCCCCCACCTCCAGCCGCCGGGAACGGGGCGCGTCTTCCAGGTGAATGGCCCCGCGGTCGCAAGCCCCGGCGCACATCCGGCAGTCGATGCAAAACTCCCTCTCAATGGTGGACCGCAAAGGCACGGATTGTTCGAAGATGATGCGGATGCATTTCCGGGGCTTGAGCCCCAGGTTCCAGCGGCTGGGGACGATTACCGGACATACTTCGGCGCAGGCGCCGCATCCCACGCACTTGCTCATGTCCACATAGCGGGGCTTTAAAGTCACATCGACCTGGAAACTGCCGGCCCGGCCGGAGATCTTCTCAATTTGGGCATAGGTCAGGAGTTCGATGCGGTCGTGGGTGGAAACTTCCACCAGCTTGGGTCCCAAAATGCAGATGGAGCAATCCAGGGTGGGGAAGGTCTTGTCCAGTTGGGCCATGGCGCCGCCGATGCTCAGGGAGGAATCGGCCAGGTACACCTGGCAGCCGGCCTGGGCCAGGTCCAGGGCCGCCTGGCAGCCGCCGACGCCGCCGCCGATGACCAACACCGCCCGGCTCAAAGGAAGAGTTGCCTTGGGAGGGGCCTCAAGCCCTTCCAGGGCCGGCAGGATTACTCCCACCGCCTCCTCCGGAGCGGCGCAGCCCCGCAAATCGATGACCCGGGGTTCCTTGGGAAGATGCCTGAACAAGCGGGCCTGGCCCGCGGCCTCGCAGGCCGCCAGCAGCCAGGTTCCCGGTTTCCCCAGAAGGGCGGACGCCTGTTTGAGTCCGCCTGGGGTGCATAGGGGAGGAACGAGATGGGCCCGCCAGCCCGCGTCGCCGAGTTGCCGGACTACTTCGGGCAGATCGAAGCGGAACTCCGGGCAACTGCATACCAGCAGTCTCATCACCCTTCCCCCTTTTTCGTCCCCGGCAGTTGTCCGGCCATCTCCTGCACTATCCTTTGAAAAGCCCTGCCCTCGGTGGCGGAGATCCACTCCAGGCGCAGGCGGGCCGGGTCAATGCCTTTTTTCTCCAGCTTCGGCCGCAGTTTATCGAGGCGCGTCTGGGCCTTGAGATTGCCGGACAGGTAATGGCAATCCCCCGGCGGGTGGCAGCCGGAAACCAGCACTCGGCCGGCGCCCAGTTTGAAGGCATGGAGAATGAACTTGGGGTGGATGCGGCCGGCGCACATGGTGCGGATGATGCGGACCGCCGGAGAGTACTGGAACCTGGAGACCCCGGCAGAGTCCGCGCCGGCATAAGAACACCAGTTGCAGCAGAAAACCAGGATATTCTCTTCCGGTTCAACCGCCAGGGCGGCTTCGATCTGGTGGAAAATCATCTCATCGGTGAAACCCAGGGCCACCACCGCGCCGCTGGGGCAGGCGCCGGCGCAGGCCCCGCAGCCTTTGCAAG
This sequence comes from Desulfobacca acetoxidans, assembly GCA_020723225.1. Taxonomy (GTDB): domain Bacteria; phylum Desulfobacterota; class Desulfobaccia; order Desulfobaccales; family 0-14-0-80-60-11; genus SURF-52. The sequence goes on from DYJG01000135.1 coordinate 2,266, forward strand.
CCGCTTCAATGATCCGGGCCTTCTTCTCCTTATCTTTGCCCACCAGTTGCACCGCCTGATAGGAGCATTCCTGGAGACAGGTGCCGCAGCCCACGCACTTTTCCTGGTCTACGGTGCAGATGACGCTGTCCAGGGTGATGGCCTCGTGGGCAAACAGCCCCAGGACTTTGGCGGCCGCGCCGCTGGCCTGGGCCAGAGTCTCGGCCAGATCCTTGGGGCCCTGGCAGGCCCCGGCCAGAAAGACGCCGTCCAGCACCGTCTCCAGGGGCCGCAGCTTGGAATGGGCTTCCAGGAAAAAGCCGTCATTGCCCGTGGGCAGTTTCAATGCCTCCTTCAAGGACAGGCCGTTACCCGGGGTCATGCCCACGGCCAGCACCACCAGATCCAGGCGGTCTTCGCATTCCGCCCCCAGAAGTTCGTTTTTGGCCCGTAGGGCCAGCCTGCCATCCGCATCCCGGCTGATGCCGGCCACTTCTCCCCGGATAAAGAGGATGCCTGCTTCCCGGGCCCGGGTATAAAGTTCTTCCCAATCTTTTTTAGTAGTGCGGATATCCCGGTAATAAATGCGGATGCGGGCCTCCGGGAACCGGGCCTTGAGTTCCAGGGCCTGCCTCAGGGCGGTGGGGCAGCAGACCCGGGAGCAATAGCGGTTCCCTTCTTCTTCCCGGGAGCCCACGCACATGACAAAGGCCAGGTCTTGGGGTTTGATTTCGCACCCGGAAAGAAGCAGTTTGCCGGCGGTGGGTCCATAAGGGTCGAGCAGCCTCTCCAGGGCCACCGTGGTGAGGACTTGATCCAGGGCCGCCCAGGATTCGTAGCGGCTTTCCTTTGGCTCAAAGGGCAGAAACCCGGTGGCCACCACCATAGCTCCTACCTTAAGGGTCTCGTGGGTTTCCTCCGCGGTTAAATCCAGGGCCTGCCGGGGACAGGCCGGAACGCACCGGCCGCAAAGGTCGCAGTGTTCCCGGTCCACCGCGTACCGGGCCGGAAAGGCCCGGGGGGAGGGAAGATAAATGGCCTTTCTAAGTTGCAAACCCTCATCCAACTCGGCGGGGACCGCCAATGGGCAGACCTGGACGCATTCCCCGCACAGATCGCAGTCGGCGGTCACCATTTCCGGAGCCCGGCGCACCGCAACTTGAAAATTCCCCACGTAACCGGAGACCGAGGTTACCTGGCCGGCTGTTAAGACCCGGATGCCGGGATGGAGCGTCACCGCGGCCATCAAGGGGTTGATGAGACTGAGGGCGGTTTCCCCATGGGGAAAGGTGCGGTGCAGCTTGTTGGCCATGCCCCCCAGGATGGGCCGGGCTTCCACCAGGACCACCGGAAAACCCGCGTCGGCAATATCCAGGGAGGCTCGCAAACCCGCGGGCCCGCCGCCGATCACCAGGGCCTGCCGGGTCACCGGCACCCTTCGTGCCGGCAGGGGCTGGGCGAACCTCACTTTGGCCAGGCCCATGTGGATTAATTCCAGGGCCTTAATCTGCGCCCTCTGAGGTTCATGGGCGTGCACCCAGGAGCACTGCTCCCGGATGTTGACCATTTCCAGGAGATAGGGATTCAGACCGGATTCCGTCAGCAGCCGGCGGAAAGTGGCTTCATGAAGCTTAGGCGAACAGGCCGCCACCAGCAGGCGGTTCAGCCTACGGTTGCGGATATCCTTCTTGATTTCCAACTGCCCGGCTTCCGAGCAGGTATAAAGATGATGCCGGCAGGCCGCCACCCCGGGGAGCTTCTTCGCCTGGGCCGCCAGGGCTTCGGGGTCGAGGACGGCCGCAATATTCAGACCGCAATGGCAGATATATATTCCGAGTCGGAGTTCTTCAGTCATGTTCGGAGCTATCAGCTATCAGCTTTCAGCGTTTAGTCGTTACCCGTCAACTTGGTTATCGCCTCTGTCCAGGCCTGGGAAAATTTGCCGGGGGTAGCAATCACTTCGGTTCTAATTAAGGTGACGGCGCCTTCGTCGCAGATGTTGCGGCAGACGCCGCAGTAACTGCACCGGTCCACCTTGAGAAAGACCCGCTCTCCTTCCCGGACGATAGCTTTGACGGGACAGAGGTCGATACATTTGACGCAATCCCGCGGACATTTCCGGTCATCAATAATTACTTCTCCGGCAAACTGGGGATTGACCTCAATGGAGTCATACTTGCACATCCCCAGACACTGGGTGCACCGCAGGCAAAAATCGGGCCGGGGCAGAGTATGCCCTGCCGCTTCGTCCAGCACGATGGCCTGGCGCGGACAGGCCTCCAGACATTTGCGGCAATGTTTGGGACACTCTTCCAGGGTGGCTATCAACTGCAACTGCTGGCGGCACCAATGAGTTTCGCCCTCGGGTTGTGGCGGGCAGGGTTCCGGGCACTTGCTTTGGTCCATCCGGATTTTGGGGAGAAAGGGGGCCAGCCCCTGATGCTCCGTGAGGATCCCCTTGGTCTTGCCGTTATAGGTCAAAGTCACTGCCCCCAGGGGGCAGAAATGGGCGCAGACCTCGCACAGCACGCAGCGCCTGGGGTCGATGTCGATCTCCAGGTCGTTCTCCCCGGGGATGATAGTCACCGCCTGCCGGGGGCAGACCAAAGAGCAGATGTCGCATTTGATGCAGACCTGTTTATCCAGGCGCAACTGCACCTGGTCCACGTACATCCGCAGAGTCAATTCCAGGCTCTCGTCTCTTTCCCGTTTGCTTACCTGGGGAAACATGGGCAATCCAAATCTCGTCAAATCAAAAGCAGGTCCGTCAATGTTGCTTTTTATACTGGGCGACTTAATTAACCGCGCTTAGCATTCTCTGCGGCCTCTGCGCCTCTGCGAGAAACCTTTTTTCTCGCAGAGACGCAGAGAGCGCAGAGAAGAATGATGCGCAATTATTTATGTCGCCATGTATAGCAGCCAAACAAACTATTTTTCTTTTCCCTTGGTCTCCAGACGGCGGTGAAATTCCCGGGCTCGATCCTTAACTTGCTGGCGGCGCAGTTTTGCTTTCAGGTCGGGGAACTCGGCCAGTAAAAAGTCGAATTTGTCGCACGGCTTGAGCTCCGGGCATTGGTAACAGTGGTCCACCCCCCGGTCCAGGGCGCAGCGGCGAATGGGGCAATCCTCATGGCCCCGGCCGTTCTTGCAGCCCGGACACTCCGCGTGGGTCTGGAGCCATTCCAGGCCCTTGCGCAGCTCCGCGAAACTGAAACCTTCTTCCCCTGGAAAACAATGGAGCCACCAGTTGCTCCGGAAGCGGCTCAAGTATTCCTGGAGCCGGGTAACCGTGTTCAGAAAGGCGGGGTTGCCCAGTTGGCAATCGTCACATAAGCCGCAAAAACTTGCCCTTAACATGGCTTTATCTCCCAGCGGTTACTATCCGGAGCCTGCCGGCAAGCCCCGGTGCGCCAAGTATTTGGGATTTCCCCTTATTAATATAAGGCCGCAGCAATCTGGGCCTCCAGTTCCCCTTCGGTATAGCGAGTCAGGCTGATGGCCTCCGCCGGACACTCCGCCGCGCAGGTGCCGCAGCCCCGGCACTGCTCCTCCTGCACCTGCGGATGGGCGCTGCCGGTTACACTCACCGCGCCATAGGGACAGATCTCCAGGCAAGTCAAACAACGGCGGCACCTGCCCGGATCGATGCGGGCGGTGATTTCTCCACTTACCAACTCCGTCTGGAAGAGGATGGCCGCGGCCCGCGCGGCCGCAGCCTGGGCCTGGGCCACGCTTTCCCCCAGGCTCTTGGGATAGTGGGCCGAGCCGCAGAGAAAAATGCCGTCCGTGACCGTCTCCACCGGGTGCAGCTTCTGGTGGGCCTCGAGAAAGAACCCCTCAAGGGTCAGGGGGATCCCCAATTGCTGGGACAGGCGCACATTATCCCCGGGCGGCTCGATGCCGGCGCTCAGGATAACCAGATCCGCGGCCAGGGCCGCTTCTTCCTGCAAAAGCCCGTCCCAGACCCGCACCGACAAGGGCCGCCGTTTGGCCGCAGCCACCTCAGGCGGTCTTTCCGGTTGAAAGGGGAGGAACTTTACCCCCTTTTCTTTAGCTTCCCGGTAATAATCCTCCCGGAAGCCGTAGGCCCGGATGTCCCGGTACAGGACGGTGATATCCAGCAGCGGGTAGCGTTCCTTGAGCAGCAGGCTGTTTTTGATGGCTTCACTGCAACACAGGCGGCTGCAATAGGGATGCTCCGGCTCCCGGGACCCCACGCATTGGAGCATCACCAGACGGCGGGCTGCCTCTAACCGGGTATCCTGGGTGGATATCAGCTCCTCCAGTTCCAGTTGGGTGAGAACGCGGGAATCCCGGCCGTAAAGATAAAGCCCCGCGGGGCGAAATTCCCGCCCGCCCACGGCCACCAGCACGACGCCATGCGTAAGTACGCGCTCCCTTGAGCGGCCTCCTCTTTTTCTCCTGACCTTACTGCGGAAATTGCCCGCGTGACCTTCACAACCGGCCAATTCGGAAGAGGTAAGAACTTCGATATTCAGATGGCGGTAAACCTTGGACTCCAACTCTTCCACGAACCTGGGGACGTCCAGTCCTTCCAGGGAAAAGCGCAGCCGCCGGGCCGCTCCTCCCAACCGGGGGGAGCGTTCGATTAAATAGGTGTGGAAGCCCTGGTCCGCCAGGCAAACCGCGGCGCTCATGCCGGCCACGCC
>DYJG01000806.1 GCA_020723225.1 Desulfobacca acetoxidans
ACCCGCTCCTGCAAAAAATCCCCCAGCCGCCTCGCATACTCCCGGTTGGCCCGGGCGTTGGGATGGCCGTCGTGGGGCAGGAAGTTATTGTCCGGATGGGTAAAATCCAGGCTGATATCCACCGCGAACATGCCCAGGCTGCGGCAGTACTCCAACATCTCCCCGGTTTTCCGGTCCCAGGTCAGATCGGCCACCACCGGGATGATCTTATGGTCCCGGCAGATGCGGCTGATTTCCCGGAAAATGGCCTGGGCCACCAACCGGCCGTGCCGGGACCGGTCTTCCCGCCTGTTGTACGCGGTCTCCAGGCGATGGAGGAAGGCGCACCGGTCCATCAAAGGCAGCGGCGCATAGTCCCATTTAACATAAGCATATTGCAGATTACCCTCCTGATCCAGAGAAGCGTGGGGGAAAAAGGTCTCCCCCAGTTCCAGATGGGGAATGAGGCCCTTGCGCCAGCTCCGGAAACCGCAGTTGCGCATGTCATGGAGATTGACGTAGGCGATGATGAGCACGGCCGGGGGTTTCCGCCCCGCGGCCAGGGCCTCTTGAAGCTGGATCAGGGACTGGATGGTGCCGTATCCCCCCACCCCGAAGTTCACCACCTCGAAGTCGGGAAAGCGTTCCTGGAGGAGCCAGGGGTAGGTGTCGGGGTCGTTCAGACACAGACCGTAGGTGAAAGAGCAGCCGAAGATCCAGATCTGTTTGGGGGCTGCGGCGGCAGGTTTATGCCCCGGAGGGTGGGTGATCCGCAGCCCGTCATCTCCGTGAGTCACCCGGAACTTAAAGCCGCTGGGCAGGGTTAAAGTGAACCTTCCCGGGAAATGGGCGAACCCCAGGGTGGGGTGCCGCTGGTAAAGGCGGCCCCCCGGCTCCACAGAGGCAAAGCGGAGGGCCAAATTCGTGTAGGGCCGGTTGCCCAGGAGGCGCACCACTCCCTCGGCCAGGAAGAAGGCCGCCACCAGCACCAGGAGGCAATAGCCGAGATAAAGGAGATAGCGCATCTGAAA
>DYJG01000136.1 GCA_020723225.1 Desulfobacca acetoxidans
GATCCATACCTATTCCTTGATCCACGACGATTTGCCGGCCATGGACGACGACGACCTGCGCCGAGGGCAGCCCACCTGCCACAAGAAGTTCGATGAAGCCACGGCGATCTTGGCCGGCGACGGCCTGCTCACTCTGGCTTTTCAAATCATGGCGGACGCGGTCGGCCATTATGAGGGCCGGGAGGCCGGCCTGCTGGCGGTCATCCAACTCATCGCCGCAGCCTCGGGTTACCCCGGTATGGTGGGCGGCCAGATGTTGGACCTCCAGGCCGAAGGCCGGAAAGTAACCCTGAAGGAACTGGAGACGATTCACCGCATGAAGACCGGGGCCCTGCTTACGGCCGCGGTGCGCTCCGGCGCCATGATGGCCGGGGGAACCCGGGCGGAAGTTACTGCTTTGACCGGTTACGGGGAGAAATTTGGGTTGGCCTTCCAGGTCACCGACGACCTCCTGGATGTGGAAGGAGAGGCCGCGGAGATGGGCAAGGCCACGGGGATGGACGCTGAACGCCGCAAGGCTACTTACCCGGGGTTGCTGGGACAAGACGAGGCCAGGGAATGGGCCCAACGTCTGGTGGCCGCGGCCGTTGCCGACCTGGAGGATTTCGGGCTGCAGGCCGAGCCGCTCCGGGAAATCGCGCGCTACCTGCTGGTGCGCCGCTCCTGATTGGAGGAATGACAGACATGAATAAACATCAGGGTCCACCTCCGGGGTCCAGTCCCCGGCGGTTGTTGGACACCATCAGCAGCCCCCGGGAATTGAAAAAATTATCCCCGGACCTTTTGGCGCCCCTGGCCCAGGAAGTGCGGGAAGTGATCATCGACACCGTGTCCCGGACCGGCGGCCACCTGGCCCCCAGCCTGGGGACGGTGGAGCTGACCATCGCCCTGCATTACGTCTTTGATTCGCCCCGGGACAAGATCATCTGGGACGTGGGCCACCAGGCCTATACCCACAAAATCCTCACCGGCCGCCTGGACCGTTTCCATACCCTGCGGCAATACGGTGGGCTCAGCGGCTTTCCCAAGCGCAGTGAAAGCCCCCATGACGCCTTCGACACCGGCCACAGCTCCACGTCCATCTCCGCAGGCCTGGGCATGGCCACGGCCCGCTGCCTGAAGCGGGAAAACGGCCGGGTCATCGCGGTCATCGGCGACGGCTCCATGACCGCGGGCATCGCCTTCGAGGGCCTGAACAACGCCGGAGATCTGAACAAGAATCTCATCGTTATTCTGAACGACAACGGCATGTCCATCGCCCCCAACGTGGGCGCCATGTCCTCCTTTTTAAGCCGCAAACTCACCGGGCCCACCATGGTCTTCCTGAAGAAGCAGGTGGAAGCCCTGCTCCGGGCCTTCCCGGGCATCGGCGGCGATCTGGTGGCCTGGGCCAAAAGAGGGGAGGAGTCCTTCAAGGCCTTCTTCACCCCCGGCATGTTGTTCGAGGCCTTGAAATTCAACTACCTGGGGCCGGTGAAGGGCCACCGCCTGGACCACCTCATCGAGACCTTCAATAATATCAAGAATCTGCAAGGCCCCATCCTGGTGCACGTGCTCACCACCAAGGGGAAGGGCTATGAGCCCGCGGAAACCGACCCCACCGGGTTTCACGGTCTGGGCCGCTTCGATCCCGACACCGGTGTGGCCAAAAAGAGCGTCAGCGAAATCCCCTCTTACACGGAAGTCTTCGGGGACACCATGGTGCGCCTGGCCCGGGAAAACGAAAAGATCGTGGCCATCACTGCGGCCATGCCCGACGGCACCGGGTTGGTGGATTTCCGGGACCAGTTCCGGGAGCGGTTCTTCGACGTGGGCATCTGCGAGCAGCACGCGGTGACCTTTGCCGCGGGCCTGGCCGTGGAGGGCCTGCGGCCCGTGGCCGCCATTTATTCCACCTTCCTGCAGCGGGCCTACGACCAGGTGCTTCACGACGTCTGTTTGCAGAACCTGCCGGTGGTCTTCGCCCTGGACCGGGGGGGCATCGTCGGCGATGACGGCGAGACCCACCAGGGCTTGTTCGACCTCTCCTATCTGCGCCACCTCCCCAATCTGGTGGTCATGGCCCCCAAGGACGAAGACGAGCTGCGGCACATGCTCTATACCGCGGTGAACCATCCCGGACCCGTGGCCGTGCGCTACCCCCGGGGCCAGGGGGTGGGGGTGGATTTTGCCTCCACGCTGCACAAAATCCCCATCGGCAAGGCCGAGGCCCTGACGGAAGGGGAAGATCTGTTGATCCTGGCCCTGGGCGCGTCGGTGCAACACTCCCTGAACGCGGCCCGGGAACTGGAGCAGCGGGGGTTCAAAGCCGCGGTGGTCAACGCCCGGTTTATCAAACCCCTGGACGAACAGCTCATCCTCACCCTGGCGGCTAAATGCGGCCGGGTCCTCACCGTGGAAGAAAACCAGGCCCAAGGCGGCTTCGGCGGCGCGGTGCTGGAACTCCTCTCCGACCGGGGCCTCACCGGCATCCCCGTGAAACGCCTGGCCGTCCCGGACGTCTTCATGGAACACGGCAAACCTGATATCCTCAGGAAAAAGTACGGCCTGGACGGGGAGGGGATTCTAAAAGGCGCCCTGGAACTTTTGGAACAGCCCGCACAGCAGAAGAAGGTGGTGTGGGGAAGTTTTAAATAGAGTTCCGAGTTCCGGGTTCCGAGTTCCGAGTTAAGAGAACATAAAAAAACTCGTTCCCAAGCTCGGCTTGGGAACGCAATTGGCGGCGAAGCTCTGCTTCTGGCTTTTGGCCCTTCTCTTAGCGAAGTTCTTTGCGCCGAAATTAAAGGAAAAAACCTCGTAAGCACATCTTATGCGCCCCAAATGGTACGTAAGACGCACCCTACCACGGGCCTTGTCGTTTACACCAGTTTGTCACTATTCCAACCCCGCGGTAACAAACCCAAAACAATCCCGCCAAGCCATGGGCCTCAGGGTTTGAAAATTTTGCGGGAATTTATGGTATTTTTGTAAACGCCGATAATTAGCCTACAAACCAAGTTTGTCGGGAATGAACTTAGGCTGCCTCATCTTCGCGGTTTTATTTTAGTTCAGGACAGCGCGTATCCTTAACCAATTGCAGCCTCAATAGGATAGCCCATGCAGAAAATTGCCTGGATCATTTGTCGTTTCTTTTTAGTCTTGATTCTCCTGCTAGCCGGGGTAACCGCGGCAGCAGGACAAGAATTTTCTGCCGAAGCCGCTAATAATTTTGCGGTGCAAGCCCAAATCTTAATGTCAGAAAAAGATGCGCGTACTCCGGTGCATAGAAAGATCAACTCCAACATCCTCCGGCACTTGCAGATTAAGGTGCTGAAACTTAAGCCGGAAACTTTGCCCAAATTTCAAACCAACATTGAGCTAACCGACAGAAATGAAATATTGACGGATATCAAGGCCACCGTCAGCGATTCATTGCTAGCGGACATCAAGGCCAAGGGGGGAACCATAATTAAGCAGTTCCCCCAGTACCATGCCATCCGCGCCCTAATACCCATAACTGCGATTGAAGTCCTTGCGGCTCACCCTGATGTGGAATTCATCGATACCGAGGCTAAGTTTGAGACGCGCAAAGCCAACACTTCTGAAGGTAGGGTGGCGCACAACGTTCCCGCGGTGCAGGCCAAAGGCTTCAACGGAGCTGGAATAAAAGTCGGGGTTATTTCCGATTCTGTGGATCATCTTGCTGCGGTGCAGGCCACCGGTGACCTTCCGCCTGCCGTTAATGTGATAGAGGATGCCCCCGGCAATACGGGTGAAGGGACGGCCATGCTGGAAATTGTTTACGATCTGGCGCCTGCGGCTTCCCTTTATTTTGCTACCGCATGGGGTGGACCTGCTAATTTCGCTAACAATATCATTGCCTTAAAGAATGCCGGTTGCAAGGTGATTGTGGACGACGTGGGTTACTTCAACGAGTCGCCTTTTCAGGATGATATCATCTCCCAGGCGGTAAACACGGTGACCGCGGCAGGGGTATTATATTTTTCGTCCGCAGCCAATTCGGGAAATAAAAACGCCGGGACCGCCGGAACCTGGGAAGGCGATTTTGTGGATGGAGGTACCCTGAGTACCTCAGGCGGCACCCTTTCTCACGTGCATGCCTTCGCCTCTGGCATTATTGGCAATAGGATTACCCAGGGGTCAAATAACTACACTCTCTTCTGGGCCGATCCCCTGGCAGGCTCCAATAATGATTACGATCTCTATGTCCTGGATTTTTCCGGCAATATAATTGCAGCATCTGACGATGCCCAGACCGGCATACAGGATCCTTACGAAAAAATCAATACTTCGTCTGATTATACAGGTTATTATATCGTTATTAATAAGTATTCCGGAGCCGCCAGATTTTTGCATTTGAGCACTAATCGCGGCCGAACCCAATATTCCACGCACGGTGACACCAGGGGGCATTGCACGGCGGACAAAGCATTTGGAGTCGCAGCAGTCGATGCAGGGGGTAGGGTTGCGCCGTTCACAGGCGCCGAACCCGTGGAGAATTTTAGCAGTGACGGCCCGCGTCGCATCTTCTTCAACCCCGATGGCTCCGCCATTACCCCGGGAAATTTCTCCTCCACCGGAGGCCGGGTGCGGCTTAAACCCGATATCATGGCGGCGGACGGGGTGGCCTGCGCTACCCCCGGTTTTGCGGACTTCCATGGAACCTCTGCAGCCGCTCCCCACGCCGCGGCTATTTCGGCTTTGCTCCTTTCCGCCGGCGTTCCGCCTGGTCAGATTCGGAGAGCCTTAACCAAAACTGCCCTTCCGGCAGCAACCTGGAACGAAAACGCCGGATACGGTATAATCATGGCTGATCGAGCTTTAAGAGCAGGCAACTCAAATATAACTCCAATAACGATACTGATATTGGATTAGTAGGTGTAGCCTTTACCCCAGAGGTCGGCCACCGGTTGATCGGCGGTCTATTTGCACCTGGGGTAACGGCCTTGCCGGACTGATCTGGTGAAGCTCATCAGCCAGGCTGGTTGACTTTGTCATTTATAGAAAAAAGCAAACAGAAAACCGAAAACCGGCCCCAGAAAGAACGACTGGATACTCTCCTGGTGGATCGCGGCCTGGCGGAGACCCGGGCCAAGGCCCAGGCCCTGATCCTGGCCGGCCGGGTGGAAGTGGCCGGAGCCGCGGCCGACAAGGCCGGCGTCCTGGTGGCCGGGGACGCGGCTATCGTCCTCAAGCCCGCGCCCCATCAATTCGTCTCCCGGGGCGGGGAAAAGCTGGCCGGGGCCCTGGCTTATTTCCGGGTGAAACTTGCCGGCAAGGTGGCCATGGACGTGGGCGCGTCCACCGGCGGCTTCACCGATTGCCTCCTGCAGCAGGGGGTGGGCAAGGTCTACGCGGTGGACGTGGGCTACGGCCAACTGGACGCGTCGCTCCGCCAGGACCCCCGGGTCGCGGTCCTGGAACGCCGCAATATCCGGCATCTCCCCGCCGAGGACGTACCCGAGCCGGTGGACCTCATCACCCTGGACCTCTCCTTCATCTCCCTGACCCTGGTGCTTCCCAAGGTCCTGGAATTCCTGCGTCCGGGCGGCGAAATCCTGGCCCTGGTGAAGCCCCAATTCGAGGTGGGCAAAGGGCTGGTAGGGAAGGGGGGGGTAGTCCGGGATCCCAAAATGCAGCAGGACGCAGTGGAAAAAGTGGCCCGGGCCGCCCGTTCCCTGGGGCTGCAAGTCAGCCCCGGATATCCCTCTCCCCTCAAGGGCCCCAAAGGGAATCAGGAATATTTTCTATATCTTATCGCTCCTCTCGAGGACCGCAAGTCTATTGACAAAGGCCGCGGTCCTCTTTAATATTTATGTCAGTGAGTTCCTTGCAAAACTCATAATAATTCTCTGCGCCCTCTGCGTCTCTGCGTAAAAATATCACCGCAGAGGCGCAGAGGACGCAGAGAGTAGACTTCAAAAAAAAGAAGAGAGCAACTTATGGAAAACAAAATAAAAACCTTTCTCTTGTTAGGCGGCCTGACGCTTTTTCTGGTCTTCATGGGCAAGCTCATCGGCGGCCGCGGCGGTATGTACATCGCCTTCATTCTGGCGCTGGCCATGAACTTTTTCAGCTACTGGTTCTCGGACAAGATCGTGCTCAGGATGTACGGCGCCCAGGAAGTGAGCCCTGCCGAGGCCCCGGAACTCCACCGCATGGTGGACGATTTGAGCCGGGAAGCGGGCATCCCCAAACCCAAAGTGTACATCATCCCCGATGATTCCCCCAACGCCTTCGCCACCGGGCGCAACCCGGAGCACGCGGCCGTGGCCGCGACCTCGGGCATCATGCGCATCCTCACCCCGGAAGAGCTGAAAGGGGTGTTGGCCCACGAAATCGGCCACGTGCGCAACCGGGACATCCTGATCTCCACCATTGCCGCCACCATGGCCGGGGCCATCATGATCCTGGCGGATATGGCCCGCTTCTCGGCCATCTTCGGGGGCAGGGATGACGAGGACAGCGGCGGCGGCATCATCGGCGTGATCGTCATGTCCATCGTCGCGCCCCTGGCCGCCATGCTCATCCAGATGGCCATCTCCCGGTCCCGGGAGTACCTGGCGGACGAAACCGGCGCGCACCTGGCCCACAACCCCATGTCCCTGGCCTCCGCCCTGGGCAAGCTGGAAAGGGGCGCGGAGCAGCGGCCCATGGATTCCGCCACTCCGGCCACCGCGCACATGTTCATCGTCAACCCCCTCACCGGGGGCAGCATCCTCAGACTCTTCAGCACCCACCCGCCCATCGAGGAGCGCATCGCCCGCCTCCGGGCCATGCGCAGTTATTGATAGGGGGCAGGGGTCAGGGATCAGGGGTCAGTGGCCAGGGATTAGTGGTCAGTGGTCAGTGGCCAGTGGAAAAGCATCATATTTTTGGCCCTTGG
>DYJG01000807.1 GCA_020723225.1 Desulfobacca acetoxidans
CTGCTCCTGGAGATCACCCCCAAGGCCATCAAAGAGGCCCTGGCCAAGCCGGTGGAGCTTAACCGCCCCCGCTTCGAGGCCCAGCAGGCCCGCCGCGTCCTGGACCGGCTGGTGGGCTACCAGATCAGCCCGCTTTTATGGCAAAAGGTGAAGACGGGCCTGAGCGCGGGCCGGGTGCAGTCCGTGGCTTTAAGGCTGGTGGTGGACCGGGAGCGGGCGGTTTTGGCCTTCGTGCCCCAGGAGTACTGGTCCCTGGCCGCCTGCCTGGAGGCCAAGGAACCCCCGGCCTTTGCCGCCAATCTCCTGAAAAAAGACGGCAAAAATATCAAGCCCGGCAATGCCGATGAGGTGGAGGCGATCCTGGAGGCCCTGGAGGCTGCGGAGTTTAAGGTGGCCAAGGTGGAGAAAAAGCCCCAGAAGCGGAACCCCTCGCCCCCCTTCATCACCAGCAGCCTGCAGATGGAGGCCTCGCGCAAACTGCGCTTTCCCCCCAGCAAGACCATGCGCCTGGCCCAGCGGCTCTACGAAGGGATGGAGCTGGGGGATGAAGGCCCGGTGGGTCTCATCACCTATATGCGCACGGACTCCACCCGGGTCTCCGCCGAAGCCCTGGACGCAGTGCGGGGGTTTATTAATCAGTCTTACGGGAAGGATTATCTCCCCGCCAAGCCTAATGTCTATAAAAGCCCCAAGGGCGCCCAGGAGGCCCACGAGGCCATCCGTCCCTCCGGGGTGAGCAGGCGTCCCCAGGACCTGAAACCCTATCTGGGCAAAGACGAGTTGGCCCTCTACGACCTCATCTGGCGGCGCTTCGTGGCCTCCCAGATGGCCCCCGCGGTTTTTCAGTTGACCACCGTGGACGTCGCCGCCGGCCCTTATCTCTTCCGGGCCACCGCTTCGGTGCTGCAATTCCCGGGCTTTACCACTCTCTACCAGGAGACCCAGGAAGAAGAGGAACAGCCGGAGAAGCTGCCGCCGCTGAAAACCGGAGAAATCCTGAAAC
>DYJG01000808.1 GCA_020723225.1 Desulfobacca acetoxidans
GGATTTTCAGACGCTTATAAAATCCCCCCGGCCCCCTTTAGAAAAGGGGGAGATTTTCCTTTGCGCACCCTTGCGTGGCTGATTCATGATAACACTGGAAGCAGGTTTTGAAATGACTTCCAATAGGGCCGAATATATGGATTGCATCTATATAAAACTGAAAACTTAAAACTGAAAACTAAAAACTGTCCTTAAGGAGACGCGCATGCTTAATTGTCCCCACTGCCATGGGTTAGTGGAAGAAGGCCAGGAACTTTGTCCCAATTGCCAGCGGCCCTTGTCCGCGCCGGGTCCGGCGGTTCCCCAGGGGATGGTGCAGCCCGGCAGATATCTCCGGGAGGGTTGGGAGTTGTTCAAACTCTATCCCGGGGGATTTGTCGGTTATGCCCTGTTATTTTTTCTGATCCAGGGAATCTTGGGGTCCCTTCCCAAGGTCGGCGGGTTGATCAGTGTGGCTATCAGCGGGCCGCTGCACGTGGGCTTTTACTTCGTCTGCGTCAGGCTGCGGCAGGGCCGGACCCCGGTTTTTCAGGACTTTTTCACCGGGTTTCAATTCTTCCTGCCCCTGCTGTTGCTAACCATCGTCAGTTCCGCCCTCATCATCATGGGGCTGGTCTTGCTCATCCTGCCCGGAATTTTTCTCATGGTCTGCTATCTCTTTGCCTCGATGATCGTCATCGACCAACGCCTGGATTTTTGGCCGGCCATGGAACTGAGCCGCCGCACGGTGCAGGCCCAATGGTTCGGTTACTTCGTCTTTTTGCTGCTGCTGTTCCTCATCAACCTGGGGGGCGCGCTGCTTCTGGGCGTGGGTCTCCTCGTCACCCTGCCGGTGAGCGCCTGCGCGGTGGCGGCCGCGTACGCCGATATCTTCGGCTTAAAGTCGGATTATTCGGGGAATGTGCCTGTTCTGAAAGTTTAAAGTTCAAGGTTCAAGGTTCAAAGTTGATGGATTCGTAAAAAGTCGACATTAGTTTTCTTGTCGGGTCATGTTTTTTATG
>DYJG01000137.1 GCA_020723225.1 Desulfobacca acetoxidans
ACCTTCTCCTCCGAGCCCGGCGCAATTTCTGCAAAAAACCCACGAATTAAGGAGAAACACCACCATGCCATCCCCCAAGACAACTGACCAGCCCCTGGTGTCCATCGGCATGATGGTCTTCAATGGCGAACGCTTCCTGGCGAAATCCATCGAAGCAATCCTGTCTCAGGAATATAAGAATTTTGAACTGATCATCTCGGACAATGCTTCGGAAGATCACTCCCAGGAGATTTGCCGGGAATACCAGGCCCGGGACTTCCGTATCCATTTCTCAGTCAATGAGACCAATATGGGGGCCCAATTTAACAGCCTTAAAGTATTGAACCTGGCCCAGGGGAAATACTTCATGTGGGCCGCGGATCATGACCTGTGGCATCCCACATTTCTCACCAGATGTGTGGAAATTCTGGAAAATGATCCCGAGGTGGTCCTGGCTTATCCCCGGGGGCTGAGGATCGATGTCTCTGACCGTCCGCTGCATCTGGCCACTAACCGGATCGATACCCGGAAACTGTCTCCTCTGGAAAGATTTCGCCGTATTATTTGGGACTTGCAAGGCGGAGACCCTTTTTATGGCTTGATGCGCACCGAGGTCATCCAGGCCCTGGGGGTGGAGAACGCCCCCCTGTGGGCCGGCGACCAATGGGTGCTGGCGGCCCTGTCCCTGAAAGGCGCCATCGCCCATATCCCCGAGCCCTTGTTTTACTGGCGCATAATTCGTGACGAATCCTTAGCCTATCGACAAAAGACCGTACCCCTGACCCTAAATCAGGGAAAGGGCCAGGCCATGGTCCAATTGGAATTGCCCCAGCTCTGGCGCATTTTTGGCGAGGGGTGCCTGGAGACTATTGACTCTAGCTCTTTGCCGGACCAGGACAAAATTGCTCTCAAGACCGATACCAAACATTGTTTCGTAAAGCGTTACGGGGTCAATTGGGAAGAGGAGTTGCCCACCATGAAAACAGAAACCAAACCTCAGAAACCGGGGGCAAGAGTTCTCCTCACCACCTCTGCGGCCCCGGCCCAATCGCCTTTTTCCACTTCCGAAAAGCGGCCGCCCATCGGCTTGGGCTTTCTTATTTCGGTGCTCCGGGACGCCGGGCACGAGGTCTTTTTCATCGACAATTATCTGCAGCCCAGCGATTTCCTGGAAACGGACTATCTCCAAAAAAAACGGATAGATTTCGTGGGCATCTACGCCAACACCATCTGTTACCGGGACACCCGGCGGATGCTGCACCGGTTGGAATATCTCCGGCAGACCGGCCAGTGGCAGGGCAAGATAATCGTCGGCGGCCCCCATACCAGCGTGGCCCTGGACACTATCCCCCCCTTCGTGGACTACGTGGTCCAGGGCGAAGGGGAGCGGGCCATCCTGGATATCGTTGAGGGGAGGGTGAGCGAGAGGGTGGTTAAGTGCAAACGCATCCAGAACCTGGACGACCTGCCCATGCCGGCCTGGGATTATTTCGTCGACCTCCCCTATAACTGGGGCGCGGACTGGTTTGACGACAAACCCGTCTTCACCATGAACACCAGCCGGGGCTGCCCCTTCAAATGCACCTTCTGCTCCGTGGGCTCCATCTGGGGGCGCAGGTACACCTATTTCAGCGCCGAACGCATCGTGGCCGAAATCGAACACCTGGTCCGGAAATATGGGGCCAAGGGCATCTATTTCCGGGAGGACAACTTCACCGTCAACAAGGAAAGAACGGTAAAATTTTGCAATCTTCTCCTGGAAAAAGGCATCAAGATCTCCTGGGCCTGTGAAACCCGGGTGGACACCCTGGACCGGGAACTGCTGGACCTCATGGTCCGGGCCGGGTTGAAGGCCTTTTACTTCGGGGTGGAAAGCGGCTCCCAGAAGGTCTTGGACTTCTTGAAAAAGGGCATCAACCTCGCCCAGACCAAGGCCGCGTTCCAGCTCTGCCGGGAATTCGGGGTCAAAACCGCGGCCAGCGTCATCGTGGGCACCCCCGGCGAGACCCCTGAGGATCTGCAACAAACCATCGCCTTAATCAACGAGATCAAGCCCAGCGTCTGCTGGTTCAATGTCTTCGTGGGCATTCCGGACAGCTTTTTGTACCGGTATACCTTGGAACACAAGCTGCATGAATTCGTCGACGACCGGGGCCTGGTCTATCTCAAGGGCCACAACGAGAGGGTTCAGGCCTTTTACGGCGGCCAGTGGGACGCGCGGGTGCCGGTGGCCCGGGACCACCGGGGTGAGGTATTCCAGCCCAAGGTCAGCGTGGTCATGGCCGTGCACAACGGCGGCCCTTACCTGGAAAAGGCCATTCAAAGTATTTTCCAGCAGACCTGCCAGAATTACGAATTCCTCATCATCGACGACGCGTCCACTGACGAAACGGCCCAGGTCCTGAAGAACCTGGACGATTTCCGGGTCCGGGTCATTACCAACCAGGAAAACCTGGGCCTCACCAAATCCCTCAACCTCGGCATCAGCCAGGCCCGGGGGGAATATATCGCCCGCATGGACGCAGACGACCTGTCCCTGCCCCACCGCCTGGAGAAGCAAGTGCAATTTCTGGAGAACCACCCCGAACACGCCCTGGTGGGCACTCCTTACTACCAGATCGACGAGGCCGGCCAGACAAAAAACCTGATCCGGGTGTTGACCGAAGACAGTGAGTTGCGCACCAGTTTACTCAAACAGAACTGGTTCGGACACGGCAGCGTCATGATGCGCAAGGCCGCGGTGGTTCAGGCCGGGGGGTACGACGAACGGTTCACCTATGCCCAGGACTATGATCTCTGGCTGCGCCTGGCGGACAACCATAAGCTGGCCAATCTGGCCGAGCCGCTCTATTGCTGGCGAGCCACTTCCACTTGCATCTCCAAGGAAAAGGCAAAGCAGCAGCAGCATTTTGCCCGGCTGGCCCAAAAAAGGGCCCGGGAGCGTCAAACCTCGGCCGGAAGCGGCGCTCTAAAGCAGAAATCCGGGGCATCATCCGTCCTGCCCCTGGTGTCGGTGATCGTCCCCACATTCAACCGCCCGGATACGCTGGTGGCCACCCTGCAAAGCATCCTGGAACAGACTTATGAAAACCATGAAATTATCGTGGTCAACGACTGCGGCCTGGACGTGGCCGGCATTGTGGGCTGGCTCAATAAGAAGGGGAACATCACTTATATCAAGCACGACCGCAACCGGGGTCTGGCCGCGGCCCGGAACACCGGCCTGAAACTGGCCCGTGGCAAATATATCGCCTACCTGGACGACGACGATCTTTTCTATCCCGACCACCTGGAGACCCTGGTAACCCGCCTGGAAACCACCGATTTCCGGGTGGCCTATACGGATGCGCACCGGGCCCATCAGACGAAACAGCAGGGCAGATATGTGACCACTTGCAAGGACCTGCCGTACTCCCACGATTTTAATGCCGACCACCTGCTGGTGGCCAACCAGTTCCCGGTGCTCTGCCTGATGCACGAAAAGGCCTGCCTGGAGAAGTCCGGCCTCTTTGACGAAACCCTGACCACCCACGAGGATTGGGATTTATGGATCCGGCTGTCCCTCCATTATCCTTTTTCCCATATCAAAAAGGTCACCTGCGAGTTCTCCTGGCGCCAGGACGGCAGCACCATGACCAGCCAGAAGAGGGCGGATTTCATCCGCACCCTGGAGATCATCCACGCCAAATATCAGGAGCATATCCAAGACCGGCCCTATTTAAAGGCCATGCAGGAGCAATTTTTACGGCAACAGAAAGCCGCCCTGAAAAAATCCACCCCCGAGGCCGATGCTGCCGCCGACCGCGCCCAGGTCCTCCTGGGGATGGCCACCGCGGCCATGGAACGGGAGGACTGGGGGGCTGCGGAAAAGCATCTGCGCGCCCTCATCCAAAACTCTCCGGACCTTTGGGAAGCGTCCCTCTCCTTAAGCGACATTCTCACCCTGCAGGGCAAGCACCGGGACGCCTGGGAGGTCTTGCGGGGCGCCTTGCAGGCGAATCCCGAGGCCCTGCCCTTGCTCAAACGCCTGGGTCTCAATTGCCGCTGTCGGGGAGACCTGAGCGGCGCCATGGCGGCCTTCACCAAGGCCTGGAACCGGAACCCCAAGGACCCCGAGATCCTTAGCCAGTTGGGCGCGACCTGCATTGATTTGGGACTCTTTCAGGAGGCTAAAAGTTATTTATTGGACGCGGTGGAGATCGATCCCCGGCAGATCGAGGCCTGGCTGGGATTGGCCCGGGTAGCCCAGCATTCGGAGGACCGGGAGGCCTTCGACCAGGCCTGCCGCCGGGCCGCGGCCATCAATTCCCATCACCCCCGGCTGCGGGAGCTAACCAAAGGCCGCCCCCCGGGAAACGGCGGGGCCGCGGCCACCCCCTCCCGGGAAGTCCGGCAAGAACCGGCCTCCAAGCCGGAGCGGGTCCTGGCCTCCATCATCATCCCGGTCTTCAATAACCTCTCCCTGACCCGCCAATGCCTGGAGTCCATCAGTGGGCACACCGACTACCCCCATGAAATCATCGTGGTGGACAACGGTTCGACAGACGGCACCCGGGACTATTTGTACGGGTTGGAAGCCGAGGGCGCGGTGCGGGTCATCAGCAACCGCACCAACCTGGGCTTTGCCAAGGCCTCCAACCAGGGAGCCCGGGCCGCGCAGGGAGAATACCTGGTCTTTCTCAACAACGACACCATCGTGCAGCCCGGCTGGCTGCAAGAGCTTGCCGCCTGTGCCGGGAAAGACGAAAAGATCGGGGCCGTGGGCGCCAAGCTGCTGTATCCGGACGATTCCATCCAGCACGCAGGCGTGGTTTTCGATGATCGGAAACTTGTTTGTCATATCTACCAACACTATGACAAAGACCATCCCGCGGTTAACAAGGAAAGGGCCTTCCAGGCCGTAACCGCGGCCTGCATGCTGATTAGGAAAGACCTCTTCCTGGCTGCGGGAGCATTCGACGAAGCCTACCGGAACGGCTATGAGGATGTGGACCTCTGTTTCACCTTAAGGGAGCAGGGGTATCAGGTAGTCTATAATCCCCGGGCAGTAGTTTATCACCTGGAGAGCAAGACCCCGGGCAGACACGATCTGGATAAGGAAAATTCCCGGATTTTCAGATCAAAGTGGTTCGATAAAATCATCTCCGATCTGGACAAATACCATCAAGAAGACGACATCGCCGTCGAAATTCTGGACCGCCAGGGGAATGTGGACACCGTTATGGTCCATGACGGCAATGACAATATTTTTTGGCAGGAAGCGGTAAAATACCGGCAGGAAGGAGCCCTGGACAAGGCTGAAACTTGTTATCTCCGGGCCTTGCGATTCAATCCCTTCGACCCCCGTAAGGCTCTCGTGGCCCGGGAATTGGGTGACCTTTATGAGACCTTGGGAAGACATTCCCAGGCGGAGCAATTGCGCCGACTGGTAGATGCCTTTATACCCAGTCTCGGGAATCGCGATTTAAACCTCGAAATTTAAGTCCGCCGACAGAAAAGGCCGGCTCCCCTCGGGAACCGGCCTTTTCTTTTACTTAACTCTGTGTGCGCTTACTTAATGAGCAAGGGCACGATCAACAAGGCCACGATGTTCACGACCTTGATCATGGGGTTGATGGCCGGGCCGGCGGTGTCTTTGTAGGGGTCGCCCACGGTGTCGCCGGTGACCGCGGCTTTATGGGCATCGGAGCCCTTGCCGCCGTAGAGGCCGTCTTCGATGGCCTTCTTGGCGTTATCCCAGGCGCCGCCGCCGGAGGTCATGGCAATGGCCAGGAACAGACCGGTGACAATGGAGCCGATGAGCATGCCGCCCAGGGCCACGGGACCCAGACCGGGGCAGAAGCCCACGACGATGGGGGAGAGCACCGGGATCAGGGCCGGAACCATCATCTGGCGCAGCGCGCTCTTGGTGACGATGTCCACGCAGGTGCCGTATTCGGGTTTGCCGGTGCCTTCCATGATGCCCGGGATTTCCCGGAACTGGCGCCGCACTTCTTCCACCACGCCGCCCGCGGCCTTACCCACGGCCTCCATGCACAGGGCGCCGAAGTAGTAGGGCAGCAGGCCGCCGATGAACAGGCCGGCCAGCACGCGAGGATCGGACAGTTCAAAGGACATGGTGCCGGGGAAGGACCGGGAGTACTCAGCGAAGAGCACCAACGCGGCCAGACCCGCGGAACCGATGGCGTAACCCTTGGTCACCGCCTTGGTGGTGTTGCCCACCGCATCCAGGGGATCGGTGATGTTGCGGATATCTTCGGGCAGTTCCGCCATCTCGGCGATGCCGCCGGCGTTGTCGGTGATGGGGCCGTAGGAGTCAATGGCCACCACGATGCCGGTCATGGAGAGCATGGCCACCGCGGTCAGGGCCACGGCATAGAGGCCGGTGCCCGCATGTTCCAGACCGCCGCCCAGGTGGAAGGCCGCCATGATGGCGCCGACGATGACGATAACCGGGGCGCCGGTGGCCTTCATGGAGATGGCCAGACCCTGGATGACGTTGGTGCCGTGCCCGGTGGTGGAAGAAAAGGCGATGGATTTCACCGGGTCGAAGCTCTTGGAGGTGAAGTATTCGGTGATGCCCACGATCAGGCCGGTGAGGAGCACGCCGATGACCGCCAGCAGGAAGACGTTAAAAGGCGGAATCACATGCCCGGCCGCGCCTTTGGCAGCCTTGGCGGCTACGCCGGTCATGAACTTGCCGGCCAGGGGGTAAAAAGCGATGACGGCCAGGACGCCGGCGACGATGAGGCCCTTATAGAGGGCGCCCATGACGTAATCGCCTTTGCCCAGTTTGACAAAATAGGTGCCGATGACCGAGGCGATGATGGACACGCCGCCGATGACCAGCGGGA
>DYJG01000138.1 GCA_020723225.1 Desulfobacca acetoxidans
GCGCTCTATCCCCTGGTGACGGTGATCCTGAGTTGGGCCGTGCTCCGGGAAAACCTGACCCCCCGGCACCTGGCCGGCATCGTCCTGGCCCTGGCCGCGGGCTGGCTGCTGGCCGAATAAAGCTCCTTAGCCGCCCCCTTATAAAAACTTCAAAAAACTAACTTATTTTATAAATAAAGTTATACTTAAAACAGCCTATCAAAGGTGCCGGCAATTAATTGATCCCGGAAATAAAACAGGTGCCCCTGCTTAACCAAGACAATAAGGGAACAACCATGGCGAGCCGAAAAGATGTCCTTTGCCACGGCGGGGAGGATTTATTCAGGCGGTTTTTCGACTTGTCCTCGGACATACTCTGTATTGCGGGCTTCGACGGATTTTTTAAGAAAGTCAATTCCGCCATGGTCAAGACCCTCGGCTGGAGCGAAGAAGAATTGTTAAGCAGGCCCTGGATCGAATTCGTCCATCCCGATGATCGCCCCTTAACGGACGCCGCCCGGCAAATCCAGAGGGAAGGTGAACAAGTATTTAACTTCAAGAACCGCTATCAGTGCAAGGATGGTTCCTATCATTGGCTGTCCTGGAATTCCTTGCCGGTGCCGGAGCAAAGCCTGATCTTTGCCGTGGCCCGGGAAATTACCTGGCAGATACAGGCAGAGGAGGATCTGCGGCGGCGCAGCACCGATCTGGAAAAGCAGGTGCACGAGCGTGCCGCGGTGTTGGCGGGAATCAACCGCATTTTCCGGGAGGCGCTCTTCTGCGAGACAGAAGAGCAATTGGGGAAGGTTTGCTTGGCGGTGGCCGAGAACCTCACCGGAAGCAAGTTCGGTTTTATTGGCGAATTGGAGCAGACCGGAAAGTTCTCGACCATTGCCATCAGCAATCCGGGATGGTCCGCTTGCGAGATGCCGCCATCCGAGGCGATGCACTTTATAAACGACATGGAAGTGCGCGGCCTCCGTAGGGACGTCCTAACGCATGGAGAAGCTCGCATCTTTAATGAACCCGTCTCTCACCCTGATTGGATCAAGCCTCCCAAAGGCCATCCAACCATTACTTCCTTCCTGGGGGTGCCGTTAAAACTTGCCGGCAAAATTTTCGGCATGATCGGTTTGGCCAACAGGGAAGGCGGTTACCTCCAGCTTAATCAAGAAGATATGGAGGTCCTGGCCGTTGCCATGGTGGAGGCCCTGACCCGGAAAAGGGCCGAGTGGCAACGGAAACAAGCCGAGACGGCGCTCAGGGAGAGCGAGCAACGGTTTAAGGACATTACGGAAAATGCTGTGGAATGGATTTGGGAAACAGACTTTGAAGGGAAATACACTTACTCCAGCCCGGTGGTGGAAAAATTATTGGGCTATACGCCTGGGGAAGTTCTGGGCAAACATTTTTATGACTTCTTTCTCCCGGAGGAGCGGCAAGAGCTGAAGTGCGCGGCCCTGGCCCTGCTCGCGGACAAACATCCGTTCCAGGATTTCATTAATAGCAACCTGCATAAGAATGGAGAAACCATATGGTTATCCAGCAGCGGTGTGCCCATGCTCGATGCCTCGGGCACCCTCCTCGGATACCGGGGCGCCAATCATGACATCTCCGCCCGCAAGCGGGCGGAGGAAGAGCTTCAACAAAGCCTGAGCCGGTTGCGGCGAGTCATGGGAGAAATTGTCCAGACTATGGCCCTGACCGTGGAAGTCAGGGACCCCTATACTGCCGGGCATCAGCGCCGGGTAACCTTGCTGGCTCAGGCGATTGCCCGGGAAATGGGCCTTTCCGGACAGCAACTGGATGCCGTTTGGGTAGCCGGGACCCTGCACGATCTGGGAAAAATCTATGTGCCCGAAGGAATTCTCAATCGGCCCGGGCGGCTGTCCGAAATCGAGTTTGCCATGATTAAGACTCACTGCCAGAAAGGCTATGAAATCCTCCGGCCCATCCAGTTTCCCTGGCCGGTGGCCCTTATCGTCAGGCAACATCATGAAAGGCTGGATGGTTCCGGCTACCCCGACGGTTTGCAAGATGGGGAGATATTGCTGGAGTCCAGGATTCTGGCGGTGGCGGATGTGGTGGAGGCCATGGCTTCCCACCGGCCTTACCGGCCGGCCCTGGGGATTGAGGAAGCCCTTAAAGAAATCTCCGAAAAACGGGGCATCTGGTTCGACCCCGTGGTAGTAGACGCGTGCTTTAGGGTTTTTAGAGAGAAGAATTTCAAATTTGAACAAAAATGATCCCCGCAAAGGAAGCAATATCCTTGGAAAAATCTGACCAAGCCCACGACCGGGAAGTCCGCATCCTCGCCCTGGACGTGGGCCAGAAACGCATCGGCATGGCGGTGAGCGATCCCCTGGGGATTACCGCCCAGGGTCTGGGCGTCCTCATCCGCCAAGACCGGGAAACGGACCTGGCCCGGCTTCTGGAAGTGGGCCGGGAATACGGGGTCCAGGAAATCGTGGTGGGCCTCCCCCGCCACATGGACGGCCGCCCGGGGAAGCAGGTCCCGGAGATCATGGAACTGGCCCAGGCCCTGGGAGAGGCCCTGGGAGCGAAGGTGACCCCTTGGGATGAACGCCTCACCACCGTGGAGGCGGACCGGGTGCTGCTCCAGGCGGATCTGAGCCGCCGCCGCCGGCGCCAAGTGGTGGACCAGGTGGCCGCGGTCCTTATCTTGCAGTCCTACCTGGAGTACCGCAGCCTTTCCTGAAAATAGTTCCAAGTTGAGAACTCTATTCCCATTTCGTCATTCAGACTCATCTTCGACTGTCGAAGATGAGTCTGAATGGAGTGAAGCGGAGTGAGCCGCATTGCCGAATTAATGTTTTACTTGAGCATCCTTCTTGCGTTAATGTGATAATGTCGCTCTGGAAGAGCGGCTTCGCCAAGGAGGGAAGAAAATGTGGAAGTCTGCCTGGCTCCTGGGGGCCTTGGCCCTGAGTTTTTTTGGCTGCGCCACTGCTGAACCCGTGCGGGTGGAAGCCCCGGTGGTGGAACGGGCCACTTATTTTTATGTGGCCGCCATGGAATTATCATTGAAAAGCAGCCCGGAGGGAACCGGCGGCGACGCCGCCAAGGTCGGCCTCAATGACCGGGTGCAGCAGGTGGAACGCCGGGGCAGCTGGTTTCTGGTGCGCACCGCCGATGGCCGCCAGGGGTGGGCCAACGACCGGGATGTAAGCCTCAGGCCGGTGTCCGATTTGTTTGTGCGGCGCTGGGGCGCGCGCTTGCAAGCCGCGCCGGGCGAGAAAGGCAAGACCGTTAACCGTTTGCGCCAGAATGACCGGGTGCAGTTGGTGGATAAAGATCCCCAGGGGTGGGCCAAAGTCACGGTGGCCCGCACCGGCGACACCGGCTGGTTGGAGTTGGGGGATTTGTCCACGGCCCAGGTAGTGGTCCGGACGCGGCGCAGCAAACCGGGAGAACCCGCAGCCGCACCACCGGCCACGGAGACTCCGGAACCGGCTGCAACCCCGGCGGAGGCGGCTCCAGCCCCGCAGCAAGCCGTCCCCTCTTCGGGGCTGGGGCCGAAAGCCGCAGAGGCCGCGCCCCCTCCGGCCAAAACCACGCCCGGGCCTCGAAAAGCCAAACCGGGAATGTTCGAACCCTTCTAAGAAATGTTGTGGGGGCGGAGGGCCGGAGTTCTCCGTGGCCCTCCCCAATTACTCTCCCCGCCTGCCGATTCGGAGAGGTGGATCAAGAAAGTTAGGGCTTCCCGGAAGCGGACGCCATGCCCGGCGACAAAGGCTTTTCCTCCGTCCGGCCTTGGACCAACCGCTCCTTAAACCGTTTCCTGGTAAAGTCCTCCACGGAAGAGAGGCCCTCCCGGGTGACCATAACTTCGCTCCGGAACCAGAGATAGATCCTGGTGGGGCGATGGACTTTCTGGGACACCAACTTTTCCAACTGGGCCAACTCCCGGGCGGCAAGGACCCGGGTCCCCACCGCCTCCACCCGCACGGCCCATTCCTTTTCGGAACCGAGTGCGTCCACGTTGGTAATGAACAGTTCCGGAAACTTCTGCAACGCGTCCCGCACTTCCTTCTCCACCCTTTCCTGAAGAGCGGCGTCCTCCGGGGAGTTGGAGCCGAAGTGGGACCAGGCGTAGAGTATCCGCCCCCGGGCATCCACATCCACCGTGGTGAGGCACCTGGTCAAGAGGCGGAGCTGGGGGTCTTGGAGGCGTTCCTGCATTTTCATTTCCAGTTCCTGCACTTCTGCGGGAATCAGGGTTCTGGACCCTTGCAGGGTAGCCAGAACCACCGGCCCGCAAGGGAACTGAAGAAGGTCCACCTCCATGAGCAGGAGGTCCGGCCGGGCTATCAGAAGTTCCCGGAGGGCCTGTTCCGCCTGCTGACTGCGCATGACCTCCGGCGCAGCCTGGCCCGAGAGGAAAAAACCGTCTAGATTTTGGGCGGTTACCTGGCTGGTGGAGCCGGTGGCGCACACGTCTTTGGTCAAATTGGCCCGGACGATCAACTCCGTGGGGCGTTTCAGAGACTCGGAAAGGTTCTCCTGGATGGACTTGACCTTGTCCGGGGAGATCACCCGGGGGGTGCGCACCGTGGCCAAGACGTACAGCCGGCCCTGGTGGACCTGGTGAATCTCACTCACCAGCGAGGTAGACGGGAATTGGGAAAATTGGGTGGCCAGGGCTCCTTTGATGTCGTGGGCCAGATACCGCTCTTTGACGATGCGCACCAGGGTCTGGGTGAGGAGGCCGGTAACCAGTAGAAAACCGGCTATCGCCACCCCAAAGCGGCGGGAGAATTCCCATTTTTCGGTCCCGTAAATTTTCGGAGACACGCCCGCAGCAAAGAAGGTGCCCGCGGAGACCAAAAGAATGGTGAGAAAGTTGGCCAGAAACAATAAAAATGAGCCCCAGGCGCCGTGATAGGCCCCCACCGCCAGGCACAACCCGGTATTGGCCAGGGGCGGCATAATAGAGGTGGCAATGGCCACCCCCGGCAAAGCCGGAGACAACCGGGCGTCAATCATGGCATACGTGCCGGCAAAACCGGCCAGTCCCGCCACCAGCAAATCCAATAAGGTGGGTTCGGTAAGGGCCAACATCTCCTTGTTGACTTCCAGGGCCAGGGGGAAGAGTCCCAAGAGCGCGGCAATGCCCACGGCCAACACCATGCCGATGGCCTCCGCCCGGATGGCCCGCCCCAGAAGAAACGGGTCACCTCGCACCAGGGAGAGGGAGATGCCCAGCATGGGGGTCATCAGCGGACAAACCAGCATGGCCCCGATGATGGCCGCGCCGCTGTTGAGAATGAGGCCGAAACTGGCGATGAGGGAGGACGTCATAAGCAAGGCGTAAAAACTCACCTTGGGTTCGGAACCATAACTGATATCCTCCGTCACCTGTTGCAGGCGCGCCGGAGAGGTCTTCAGCCATTGGAATCTGTCCGGCATGGCTTCACTCCCTTCCCCTGGATTCTTTGGTGTGCCCCATATTACAACGTCCGTGGAATTCTTCGGAAATTTTTATTGGTTTTTTTCCCTCAAAAACGCCAAAGTGGGAACGAGTCCCTGTTTTTCCCATTCTGGGCGGGTAAAGATGGCCTAGAATCAGGACTCTATACCTCCCTCGAGTGACCTTTCCCAATTTTCAAATAAAAGAAAAAATCTCAAGTTACCTGTTGTGTACCCTCCCCTCCAAAACCCCCAGAGTTAGTGCTGGCAAGGCCCAATCCTTGTGATAATTTTCTCATAATCCCTTTTTCTGTATTTTCCCTTGACATCCCTAAAAAATGGAGTAATTTGTCTTCAAGTGGGACAAAGTGGGATGAAGTGGGGAATGGGGGAATAAGATGTTCTCCGGGAGCTATTTTCACCTCTTGGACAACAAAGGCAGGGTCAGTATCTCTCCCCGCTACCGGGAGATCCTGCAGGAGCGCCAGGACCGCATCCTCGTCCTCACCAATTTCGACGGCTATATTCTCGCCTTCCCCCACTCCGAGTGGATCAAGATCGAAGCCAAGCTGGCGGAGCAGGCCATCTTCAACAAGGAAGTGCGGGCGTTCCAGCGCTTTCTGATCTCCGGGGTGCAGGAATGCCCCCTGGACCGCCAGG
The DNA here is from genome assembly GCA_020723225.1 of Desulfobacca acetoxidans. Taxonomy (GTDB): domain Bacteria; phylum Desulfobacterota; class Desulfobaccia; order Desulfobaccales; family 0-14-0-80-60-11; genus SURF-52. The sequence continues at coordinate 6,070 of DYJG01000138.1, forward strand.
GACGGATTCTCATCGGCCCATATCTCCGGGATTATGCCAAGTTGACCCGGGAAGTGGCCCTGGTGGGCGCAGTGCGCTGCTTTGAAATCTGGGACCGGGCCCGATATGAGGCCCACTTCAAACAACTGGAGTCCTCGGTGAACGAAGAGGTAGTCCAAAAATTGTTGATCTGAGCCAAGACCACAACCCGGTGCATGAACCGGTGATGGTAGAGGAGGTGTTGGTGGGCCTCGATTGCCGTTCAGGCCGCTTGTACGTTGATGGCACCGTGGGTGAGGGGGGGCATGCTGCGGCCATCCTTAAACGTACCGCCCCGGATGGGAAGCTCTGGGGCCTGGACCGAGACCCGGCGGTCCTCAAAATCGCGGCGGGCCGGTTGGCCCCCTACACCTCCCGATTTCGTCTGTTCCATCGTTCTTATGCCCAATTGGGGGAGATTCTGGCAGAGACAGGAGAACCGGCGCCGGCCGGTATCCTCCTGGACCTGGGACTCTCCCTGCAACAGTTGCAGCGCTCCGGCCGGGGCTTCAGTTTTCAGGGGGAGGAACCCCTGGATATGCGGTTTAATCCGGAGGAGCCCGGGAAGACCGCGGCGGACATCCTCAACAGCGCCACCCCGGCCGCGCTGGAAAAGATTTTCCAAGAGTATGGCGAAGAACCCCACGCCAGGCGCTACGCCCGCCTGGTGGTGGCTTCCAGAAGGCAGCATCCTTTCCGGTTTACCCACCAGTTAGTCGCTTTAGTGCAGCAAGCCCAGGGACC
>DYJG01000139.1 GCA_020723225.1 Desulfobacca acetoxidans
CTCCCCCTGGGGGGTGAGTTCAAACGCGGGCGCGCCGAAGAGCAGAAAACCCTCCCCGGCCCGGGCGATCTCCTGGACCCGGGCGGTCAGGTCCGGCGTGCGGATAAAGAAGAAAGGCGCGGCGGTCTCCGGCCAGATGATCAACCGGGCGCCTTTAACCCGGGAAGTCAGCTCCCCGTACCGGTCCAGGGTGGCGTGGACCATCTCCTTCTTCCATTTTTCCCCCTGCTTGATATTGCCCTGGACCACCGCCACTTTCATGGTGGGGCTGGACGCGGCTAATTTTTCCAAGGTTCCCAGGCGATAGAAGCCGTAACCCAGCCAGGCGGCGACGATCAGGATAATCACCGTCACATAGTGGAAGCGGCGGTGTTCCTGGCCCCGGGGGGGGAACAGGATTAGAAAAACCGCGGCGTTGACCAGGACCAAGAGGAAGGAGAGGCCGTAAACCCCGAAGAGGTCGGCCACTTGCAGGAAAACGGGAAAACGGTACAGCCCGGTGCCCAGGAGTTCCCAGGGAAAGCCGGAGATGATGTAGGTCTGGCCGTATTCCAGGGCCACCCAGAGCGTTGGCCCCCACCACAGGGGGTTGAGGCCCCGGGCCGCGCCCCAGTTGACGCCTAAGGCCCAGAGCGCCCGGTAGAGGCACAAATAACCGGCCAGTGATAAGAGAACTCCGAGGCACAGCGGCAGGGGCAGGCCGCCGAAGACGTAAGTGACGTAGACGATCCAGTAGAGCAGCCCGACGTAAAAAGCCAGACCGGAGACCAGCCCCAGCCAGAACGCGGCTTTCAGGGATTGGCCCTGCAAGGCCCAGAACAGGGGCACCAGGGCCGCGGCCAGAAGATAGTTCTGGTCCCACTTGGGAAAGGCCGCAGCCAACAGCAGCCCGGAGAGAACGGCCGCGGCCCAATGTGACAAATGGAGGCGCATAAAAATTAAAAAAGATTCACCACCAAGGCACAAAGACACAAAGAATCACCAAGACATTCTTTTTTAGTTTTGGCGGCGAGCCGCCAAAACTAACAATTATTTCTTTGTGTATCTTTGTGTCTTAGTGTCTTGGTGGTTAATCTTTTATTCCTTTTCTTCCGCGGGCGGCAGGACCCGGCCCCGGACCTGTTTGGCCCGGCGTTCGTCCGCGGCCACCACGGTGAGTTCCAGGTTTTCCACCATCACCCGGTCGTTGACCTGGGGCACCCGGCCCAAGAGGTGAATGAGCAGGCCGCCGACTGATTCGAATTTCCCTTCCGGCCGGGGCAGGCCGAAGTGGTCCATCAATTCTTCCACGTCCAACCTGGCGTCCACCAGGACCGCACCGTCATCCTCGGGGACCAGGCGGGGCTCCATGCGGTCGTATTCGTCATAGATTTCCCCGACGATCTCCTCCAGGATGTCTTCCAGGGTGATGAGCCCCGCGGTGCCGCCGTATTCGTCGATGACGATGGCGATCTGGGTTTTGCGCTCCACCAGGTCCCGGAGGAGATCGCTGATCTTTTTGCTTTCCGGAATAAAGTAGGCGGGGCGCAGCACCCGGCCCAGGTCCCAGGTCTCTTCCGGGGTCTGCCAGAACTCCAGGAGGTCCTTGGCCAGGAGGATGCCTTTGATGTGGTCGATGTCGCCTTCGAAGACCGGAAGCCGGGAATGGCCCTGTTCCAGGACCATGGCGATGATCCGGTCCAGGGGAGTATGGAACTCCACCCCCACGATTTCCAGGCGGGGCACCATGACTTCCCGGACCAGGGTATCCTTGAATTCAAAGATACTCTCGATGAGCTCGCCTTCCCGGCGGCTGATCAGGCCCCGTTCTTCACCGACGTCGATGATTTCCTGGATTTCGCGTTCGAGGTCTTCCGGCTGGGTGATGGTCCTGCGGGAGAAGCGCTGCCGGAGCCGCCTAAAGAAGCCGGAAGAGGAACTCTCGCCCTCGTCCATGCTCAGCCTCGCATCTGGTCCCGTTCCTGCCGCATGAAGAGCTCCACCGCCCTGCGGTTTTTGGGGAATTCCAGGCCGCGGTCCAAAAGATTGTGCTCATGGCGGGTGATACCGAATAGTTCGGTGACATAGTCTATTGCTTGTTGGTAATCAAAGTCTTTGCAGGAGAAGATATCCAGACTGAGATAGCCCCGTTCCGGAAAGGTGTGGATGCTGATGTGGCTTTCGGCGATGAGCACGAATCCCGATACCCCCCAATCCTCCGGCACCTTACCGTGGTATTTGAACACGTAAGGGGGCATGATTTTGGTCATGTGGATCAGGTCCGGGCAGTGCTCCAAAAATTGATATACGGTATCCAGATTAGCCAATTGTTCCGGACTGCCGCCATAGCCATCCAAAGTGAGATGCAATCCGAAGCCAATAGCAGGTTTTTTCAATTCCCCATCCTCCTCGCACCAGGTTTAGGCGCCACCGGGAACGCCCGGCAAGTTCTACGGCTTGCGTCGCTGGCCTACGCGCCCCGGAGCCAAAGCTGCTCCGGGGAATAAGGTATTGGGCCCCGGCCGTTTCGGAGAGCACGAGGAAGGGAACAAAGCCCCACTTTTTTTTACTCCGAAACCTGACTAACCCCTTCCCCCGGGGGGCAGGGGTTATCCGCATAACCCACCTTTGCCCAGCAAGATTTATTCACAAAGCTTATTCAGATGTATATAACTTGTGAGTCCTTCCTGGTCAAGATTTTTTTAAGGAGAACCTCCAGGAGGCGGTCCCGGACCCCCGGATACTTTTTATCTATTGACCTCTGGCCCATCAATGTTAAATTTAGACGATTAATTCCGAACATTTCCTCAGGGGCCGGTCAATGGCCCAATCATAAGCTTTAATGGTGCGCAAAGCGCACCCTACAGGAGGAGCAAGCAGTGGCTCTAGTCGCCCCGTTTCGGGCGTTGTATTATAATCCCGCCATCATCACCCATCCGGAAGAGGTGGTCACGCCGCCTTATGATGTGATCAATCCCCAGGAACGGGAAGCCTTCGCCGCGCTCAACCCTTATAACATGGTGGACCTGATTCTGCCCCAGCCCCGGCCCGGGGACGATCACCTCTATAACCGTTACACCCGGGCTGCGGCCACGTTCCGGCAATGGCAGCGGGAAATGGTGCTGGAGCGGGATTTGGAGCCGGCTTATTATTATTGGGAAACCGAGTTTGAGGTGGAGGGCCGGAAATACACCCGGAAGGGCGTGGTGGCCCTGGTGCGCCTGGAGCCTTTCAGCAGCGGGGGAATCCGGCCCCACGAGCAGACCTTTTCCGCTCCCAAGGCCGACCGGCTGGAACTGATCAAAGCCACCCAGGCCCACTTCTCCCCCATCTTCGCCATTTATCCCGACCCCGAGGACGTGGTGCTGGCAACGCTACGCCAAAATCTGCCGTCGGAGCCGATGATGGCTTTTAAGGACTCGGATGGGTACTTCCAGCGGTCCTTCCGGGTCACGGAGCGGGCCTGTCTGGCCGCAGTCCGCCGGGCCTTCGAAAAGATGACCCTGTATATCGCCGACGGCCACCATCGTTACGAGACCGCCCTGAACTACCAGAAGTGGATGAAAAGCAGGTATCTCCAGGCCTCGGCAAACGCCTCTTTTAACTATATCTTGATGTATCTTTCCAATATCTTCGACCCGGAGCTGGTCATCCTGATGGCCCACCGCCTGCTGGCGGGCCCCCGGGTAAAGAAGGTGGAAGAAGGCTCCCTGTTTAGCCGCGCGGCGGAATATTTCGAAGTAACCCCTCTAAATTACCCCCCGGGAAGTGATGGTCCCTCGGTGGATTTCCTCCAGGAACATCTGGCCGCGTCCTCACCCCAGGAGACCGTGTTCATTCTCCTGGGTTACGGGTTGAGGGCCTGGCGCCTGAAATTGCGGGAGGGAGTGCGGCAGAAGGTCCTGGCCCGGGAGATGCATCCGGCCCTGGCGCAACTGGACGTAGTGGTATTGAACTATCTGATGTTTGAAAAAGTTTTGGGGCTGGACGCCAAGGCTCTGGACGACCAGCAGACCTGCAAGTTCACCAGTAAGATCCCCGAGGCCGTCGATATCCTGAAACGGGGAGAAGCATCCCTGGCCTTTATCCTGAACCCCACCCGGGTGGAGCAGGTGCAGCAGGTGGCAGGAGCCGGCCTGACCATGCCCCGGAAATCCACTTATTTTTACCCCAAGGTTAAGGACGGCATCGTGTTGAGCCCCATCAACCCCGGGGAGGAAATTATTATCCCCTGAACCACCTCGGCCCAATTAACCTTGGGGAGACCCACGGCCCCACCGGCTCAACCCCCTTGCCCTCTTGCGCGGCGAGCCGGTTTTTTAGTAAAGTAATATAGACCTTCAGCAAGGAGGCGCAGGGATGGAGGCCATGCGGATTGAACGCCGGGTGCGGATCCTGGTGGTGGACCCTGAGGACTGGTGCCGGGACTTCCTCACTTCCGTGATGCGGCTGTGCGGACTGCAGGAATTCACCATGGTGGCCTCTGTGACGGAGGCGCTGCAAGCCTTAGAGGAATCGGCCTTCGATCTCCTGATCACCGACCACCATCTGGCCGAGCAGCAGCAGTTGCTGGAAAGCTGCCGCAGCCGCGACCCCGCCATGCGTTTCATCGTCATGCTGCAGCGGCGCAGCCAGTCCCCCCGCACCGTTTACCTGGAACATACCGAATACGTCTTTAAACCCCTGAGCCTGGACGAAATCGTCCGCAAAATCCGGGACGCCATCCACCAGAGAAATTTGCACCGCGCGGAAGAAGAAATCCGCCGCCTGAAACAGACGGCTTTCCGGATTTTGGGGTAGAAAAGAAAAGATTCACCACGGAGACACAGAGGACACAGAGATTCACAGAGAAAAGAATTTTGATTTTTGGCGCTTCAGCGCCAAAAATCAAAAATTTTTAACTCTGTGGTCCTCTGTGCTCTCTGTGTCTCCGTGGTGAATCTTTTTATTTCTCCTTCGCCACCGCCAACAGCCCCAGGCCCAGCCAGAACGCCTCCCGCAGCCTTCTTAAGATACTGAAGGCCACACCCAGGACCATGCCCAGATCGAATCCCAGGGCCAGGAGGATATTCCCCCCCTCCTGCACCCCCATGGCCGCGGGGATAAAGAACCCTAAAGCGGTGAAAAGCATGGCCAGGGCGTCCAGGCAGATGGCCAGGTCCCAGCCGATGGGGTGGCCCAGCAGCCAGAACATCAGGTAGACCTCCACCCCATGGAGCACCCAACTGAGAAAAAACAGGGTGAAGGCCAGGAGGCAGCGGCCGGGATGTTCCCGGTAAAAAGAGGCCAGGCGGTCGTCCAGATGGTTGAAGGTCTCTTCTTTCTCCTTCAACGCAGGCGGGCAAACCCCCAGCTTGGTCAGGAAACGGAGGCCGAAGCCGCAGGGGGCCTTGGCCTGGACAAAGACAAAGACGCCCCCGGCCGCGGCCAGGACCAGGGCGGCCAGGCCCAGGTACCCCATGTGGGCGGAGGCGCCGGGCAGGAGAAACGGCGCCAGGGCCAGGCCCAGGAAGATGTACAGGGCCAGGCTCAGGACCAGGATGCCTTTGTGAATCACCACCGAAGCGGTGGCTTCGTCCCAGGGTATGCCGTCTTTCTGGAGGGCCGCGGCCTTAAAAGGCTCGCCCCCCAGGCTGGCGGTGGGGGTGAGTTGATTCAGGGACTCGCCTCCCAGGCGCAGCCAGAAAAGGCGGTTAAGGGAAGGGACTTTGTCTTTAGTCAGCAGCAGATACTTCCAAGAAATGGACTCCAGCAGGTTCACCAGGCCATAGGGGAGCAGCAACAAGGGCCAATACCAGCCCACCCGCAGCAGGTAGTCGCCGATGGTGTGCCAGCCCACTTCATTCAGCAGCCAAAAAATAAAGACAATGGCAATGGCCAGGAGAATCAGGTTGAGGCGGCGCAAAAAAAATCCTTTAGCGGGCAATTATGATCATTATACCAATTCGCCATCAAAGGTATTTTTTTCGAAGGGGCGAACCTTGTGTCCGCCCAGGTGCGTTCGGGGCGAACACAAGGTTCGCCCCTACGTTTGATACCTTTTTTGACAGCAACTTGGTATTTGACTCACCCGTAACTTATTAAAATCCTAGGGCGAGCGTCTCCGCCCGCCACCATCCTCCGATGAGCAAGCCGCACCTTCCATTTCTCTTCGCGCCTTACTTTGCGCCTTTGCGTCTTTGCGTGAGGTCAGCCATTCCAGAACCGGGTGGAATGCGGAGGGCTTTATAACCATAACAGAACGAAGGCAATCAGTGAAGGGCTGCCGCGCCTTTTACTTCCCCGTGCCGGGGCAGGCGCCGCATCAAGAGGACCAGGGGCAGCAGGACTATGAAAACAACGGTGAAGAACCAATAATCGTCGCAAAAGGCCAGCATCTGCGCCTGGCGCTGCACTTCCTGGTAGAGTCCGGCCAGGGGAAGGGGGCTGTCCCAGAGCTGCCAGTCCGGGCCCAACCCCAATAAATTTCCGGCCCGCTCCGCCCACTCGTTAAAAGGCAGGGACAGGGGGTTAAGGCGCTCCACCAGATGAGATTGGTGGAACTGGCTCCGCCGGGCCAGCAAGGTAGTGGCCGCGGCAATGCCGAAACTCCCTCCCAGGTTGCGCATGAGATTGAAGATGCCGGTGGCGTTGCCCATCTTTTCGTGGGAGGTCCGGGCCATGGTCAGGGTGGTAAGCGACACGAAGGTGGTTCCCAATCCGAAGCCCTGGATGAACCGGGGCCAGGTGGCGGTATAAAAATCCACCTGGGTGTTGAAGAGACTCAT
>DYJG01000140.1 GCA_020723225.1 Desulfobacca acetoxidans
GGTGCTGGACCAGGTGGCCGCGCTGCTGCCGCCCCGGGCGACAAAAGAGGCCTGATCACATTTTCGAAAAAGAAAGCTCACGCAAAGACGCAAAGGCGCAAAGTAAGGCGCAAATATCCATTTATGAAATCTGAAAACCCGATCCAAGAACTTCAAGAATTAACCGCGGCCCTGGAGGACTGGCTCCGTTTCCAGCGCCGCCTGGGCTGGATCGGCACTCCGGCGGAGAGCGAGGCTCCGGCACCGGAGCAGGTTCCCGAGACCGGCCGGGGTTTGACCCTGAAGGAGATTCGCACTGAGTTGGGGGATTGCAAGCGCTGCAAGCTCTCACGCACCCGGAAAAATATCGTCTTCGGCGACGGTTCGGCCCGGGCCGCGTTGATGTTCATCGGCGAAGGCCCGGGGGAGGAAGAAGACCTCCAGGGCCTGCCTTTCGTGGGCGCGGCCGGGCAGTTGCTGAACAACCTGTTGAGCAAGCTGGGGCTGAGAAGAGAGGAAGTCTACATCGCCAACGTGGTCAAATGCCGCCCCCCGGGCAACCGGGAGCCGGAGGCCGATGAAAGCGAAAAATGTCTGCCTTTCTTAAGGAAGCAGATCGAGGCCATCCAACCCCGGGTGATCGTCACCCTGGGAAGGGTGGCTACCCAGGGGTTGCTGTCCACCCCGGCGCCTTTGACCAGGCTCCGGGGCCAATGGCAAAAATACGGAAAAATTAAGGTGATGCCCACTTTTCATCCTTCCTACCTGCTCCGCTTCCCCAAGGAGCGGCATAAGACCTGGGATGACATGCAGCTGGTAATGGAGTATCTGGCGGCCCATGAGGACATTTAAGTACCTTTTATGCTTAGCGATTCTCGTTTATGCCGGTTTCAGCCTGATGGCAGCCGGCTCCGAGGCCGCGGCCCGGCGGGTCCTGGTGCTGCCTGCGGAAGGTTCCATCAATCCGGGGCTGGCGGAGTTCATCCAGGACGGCATCCGTACAGCCGAAAAAGAGCAGGCCGAGGCCCTGGTGATCCAGTTGAACACCCCGGGCGGCCTGGACTCCTCCATGCGCCAGATCGCCCAGGCCATTATCAACGCCAAGGTGCCGGTGATCGTCTATGTTTCTCCCAAGGGGGCCCGGGCCGCGTCCGCGGGGCTGCTGATCACCGTGGCCGCGCCGGTGGCGGCCATGGCCCCGGGCACCAATATCGGCGCAGCCCACCCCGTGGGCGTGGGTCTGGGGAAGATGGACAAGGTCATGGGTGAAAAGGTGGTCAACGACATGGCCGCGTACGGCCGGGCCTTGGCCGTGGAACGGGGCCGCAACGCCGATTGGGTGGAGAAGGGTATCCGCCAGAGCGCGTCCATTCCCGCGGCCGAAGCGCTGCGCCTGAAGGTCGTGGACGTCTTGGCCGAAGATGTGGACGATCTGCTGAAAAAAGTTAACGGCCGCCAGGTGATGGTAGCGGGGAAATCCCGAGTTTTGCAGACCGCCGGCGCCACTGTCCGGGATATCCCCGAGGGTTTCCGCACCCGCATTCTGAAGCACATCGCCGACCCCAACATCGCCTTTATCCTGATGATGATCGGTCTGGCCGGGCTTTACTTCGAACTGGCCCACCCCGGGGTCATCCTCCCGGGGGTGGTGGGGGCCCTGTGCCTGCTCCTGGCCCTCTTTGCGTTTCAGACCCTGCCCGTCAATTTTATCGGCATGCTGTTGATTGCCCTGGCCTTCGTCTTTTTTATCCTGGAGATCTACGTGATCAGTTACGGACTGCTGACGCTGGCGGGGGTTGCTTCGCTTTTTTTCGGGGCCACCATGCTTTTTCGCGGGGGAGAAGGGGGGATGAGTATTCACTGGAACGTGCTGATACCCACGGTCATCCTGGTGTCCCTGTTTTTTGCCGGCATCGGCTACCTGGTGTTGCGCACCCATCTGCGGCGCTCCATGACCGGCGAAGCGGGGATGGTGGGGGAGCGGGGCACGGCCCATACCCCCCTGGCGCCGGAAGGCCGGGTTTTTGTCCATGGGGAATACTGGCATGCGGTGAGCGATGAACCGGTAAACGCGGGGGAAACCGTGGAAGTGGTGGCGGTGGAGAATCTTAAACTCCGGGTGCGCCGGGTTTTATAATGCCGTTTTCCGTTTTTCGTTCTGCCTGATAGGGAAGTTGATATAACAAGGAGGCTTTATGTTCCAGTTCATTTCCGGTTCGGCCATGCTCTTCATCATCCTGGCGGTCTTCTTTCTCATGAGCGCCATCAAAATCTTGAACGAATACGAACGCGGGGTCGTCTTCCGCCTGGGCCGGGCCTTGGATAGGGCCAAGGGGCCGGGCCTGATCATCCTCATTCCCATCATCGATAAGATGGTCAAGGTAAACCTGCAGTTGGTCACCTATGACGTTCCTTCCCAGGACATCATCACCCGGGACAACGTCACCGTGAAGGTGAACGCGGTAGTCTATTTCCGGGTGATGGACCCCCTGAAGGCGATTATCGAAGTCCGGGATTATTACGCCGCCACCCAGCTTTTGGCCCAAACCACGCTTAGGAGCGTCTGCGGCCAGGTGGAGCTGGACGATTTGCTGGCCGAACGGGAGAAAGTCAACGCCCAACTGGCCGATATCCTGGACCAGCAGACGGAGCCCTGGGGCATCAAGGTGACCTTGGTGGAAGTGCGGGCCATCGACCTGCCCATCGAAATGCAGCGGGCCATGGCCAAACAGGCGGAGGCGGAGCGGGAACGGCGGGCCAAAGTGATCAACGCCGAAGGGGAATATCAGGCAGCAGCCAAGATGGCGGAGGCCGCCGCGGTTCTGGCCACGGAACCCATGTCCCTGCAATTGCGCTACTTACAAACTTTAAGGGAAATCGCCGCGGAAAAGAACTCCACCACCCTGTTCCCCATTCCCATCGACTTGGTGAAGCCTTTCATCAAGCTGGCGGAGAGGCTGGAGGTGTTGGAGGAGAAGAAGGGATAAAAAGCTGTCAGTTGTCAGCGGTCAGCTTGAGTTGTCATTCTGAACGAAGCGAAGCGGAGTGAAGAATCTGGTATTTCGGTTCTTCAATTCGATTTTCTTCTTATACATAACGACATAAATAATTGCGCACTATTCTTCTCTGCGCTCTCTGCGTCTCTGCGAGAAAAAGGTTTCTCGCAGAGGCGCAGAGGCCGCAGAGAATGCTAAGCGCGGTTAATTAAGTCGCCCAGTATAGAATGAAAGGAAACGGCTTCTTACAAAAGACCATCAGCTTTTCAATAACCGAAAATCCATGAAGGAGAATCATAATGGCAAAAAAGGAACGCAAAGAGAAAAAGGAAAAACCCCTGGACCGGATGACGGCCACGGAACTCCGGAAATATGCCCTGGACCTGGGCGAGATCACCGGCGTCCACGGCATGAACAAAGAGGAATTGCTGGCCGCCATCAAGGAAGTCAAGGGCATCAAAGATGAGGGCAAGGGCGAGAAGGTCAGCATGCGGGACCTGAAGGAAAAGGCCCGGGAGATGCGGGCCAAGAAACAGGAGGCCATCGCCGGGGGGGAACCTCAGAAGAAGATCGACATCCTGCGGAAAAAGGCCAACCGCCTGAAGAAGCGGACCAGAAGGGCGGCGTAAAAAAGAGAGTTCAAAGTTCAAAGTTCCAAGTTCAAGGTTCAGGGGTGCGCCCTGGGCACCATTTAAAGTTCCGCCTTTTAATTTTTTCGGGTGCGTTAGGTGAAGCAAGAATCCTGAGCGGTAGCAAAGGCTTTCAAGCCTGTGCGGATTTATGAGGTAGGTGGAGATGTTCGCTATAAGAATCAAGCGAACTGAAGAGGGATACAGCGTCTTTTGTCCTGGTCTGCCTGGATGCTGGTCTCAGGGCGATACGGAAGAAGAGGCCGTGGAGAATATCCAGGACGCCAGTCGGGAATACTTGGCGGCCAGGAGCGAATATTCTGCTATCCAGAGTTCGCATCAGGAATGAGAAGGAGGTAAAACCTATGTGTCAAATGGGTCAAGGTCATGGTCATGGACACGGGCACGGCGGCATGCGGGGCCACGGCTTCTGCGGCGGCGGCGGCATGCACCACGGTTTCGGCCACGGCCGCATGATGTCCTGCTGTTGCGGCGGCATGGGCTTTAGGCGTTTCATCTCGCCTGCCGAGGAACTGGAACGCCTCCGGGACTACCTGGAGGAGCTGAAGAAAGAAATGGCCGGGGTGGAGGCCAGGATTCACGAGTTGAAGGGGAAATAAGAGCGTTTTTCGTTTTTGGTTTTTCGTTTTTCGTTAAAAGAATACACCGATTCAACAGATTACCCAAAGTGCAGTCAAAAGTTGTTAATCGTAGGGGGGAACCTTGTGCTCCATAGCTACAGAGCAAACACAAGGTTCGCCCCTGCGAAAGAATATCTCTTTTGATGGTGGATCAGTATAAGGCAGGTCTTCCCGGGAGCCGAGACGAAAAACGAAAAACGCAAAACGAAAAACGGTACTAAAAGAGTAAAGCCGGGCATATGTCCCGGCTTTACTTTTATGAAAACCCGATCCGGCAGGGATGGGGGACCGACGCTGGCGCCGGATTACAATCCGGGGAAGACCTTGGCGGAATTAACGGCCAGATTGTAAATGAACCCGGGGAACACGCCGATGAGCATCACCCCCACGGCGGTGAGGAGCAGGGTGGCGGTAAGGCCCGGGGGAAAGCTAATGGGCCCCAGGTCCGCTTCCGCGGGTTTCATGTACATCAGCACGGTAATGCGGAGATAGTAATAGACGGAGATGACGGAGTTCATCACACCGAGGATGGCCAGCCAGATGTAGCCCGCCTGCACCGCGGCGGAGAAGATATAGAATTTCCCCACGAACCCCGCGGTGGGGGGGATGCCGGCCAGGGCGAACATGAACAGGGCCATGGTCGCGGCCAGAACCGGGTGCTGGGCCCCCAGGCCCGCGTAATCGTAAATGCTCAGGTAGCTGTCCTTCTTGCGGCCCACCATGATGACCACCCCGAAGGCCCCCAGGTTCATCAGGGTATAGGCCAGGAGGTAATACATCAGGCTCACCGCGCCCAACTGGTTGGCGGCGATGATGGCCACCATCAGGTAACCCGCATGGGCGATCGAGGAGTAGGCCAGCATGCGTTTGATATTGGTCTGGGCGATGGCCACGATATTACCCAGGGTCATGGTGGCCACGGCCAGGACCCAGAGGACCATGGTCCAGTCGGGCTGGAAGGCCGGGAAGGCCAGGAAAAAGACCCGGGCGAACGCGGCAAACGCTGCGGCTTTCACGCCCACGGCCATGAACGCGGTCACCGAGGTGGGCGCGCCTTCATAGACGTCCGGGGTCCACATGTGGAAGGGGACGGATGCCACCTTGAAGCCGAAACCCACCACCAGCAGGGCGATGGCCAGCAGGGTCAGAGGCTTGAAGCCCCCGGCCAGCTTGACCGGCAGGTCGCTCAGGAACAGGGTGCCGCCTGCGGCCCCGTAAAGCATGGCCATGCCGAAGAGCAGGAAGGCGCTGGCGAAGGCCCCCAAGACCAGGTACTTCAGCGCGGCTTCGTTGGACCGGGCGTCATCCCGGAAGAGTCCCGCCAGCACGTACACCGCGATGGACATTATTTCCAGGCCCAGGAAGATCATGATCAGATGCGAGCTGGCGGCCATGATCATCATGCCCACGGTGGCGAACAGCAGCAGGGCGTAATATTCGGCCAGGTTTTTGTCGTAATCTTTCAGGTACTGGAGGGACAGCAGCACGGTCAGGGCGGTGCCCAGGATAAAGATCATATAGAAGAAAAAGGAGAAGTTGTCCACATAGACCATGCGGGCAAAGTCCATACCGGTCCTGCCCCAGAGGCCGAAGACGGTTTGGAGTCCGGCCACCGCCAGACCCGCCAGGGCCAGCACCGGCGCGGCCGCGCGGTTCCCCTTGGGGGAGAGGGCATCCGCCAGGAGGATGGCAATGGCGAAGATCGACAGGGTGATCCAGGGGCCGATGCTCTCCAGGTTGAAGGTCGGAATGGTCAGGGTCATCGCGCTTCTCCCTTATCCCCGTGTGATAGGCTGACTTGAGTCGTTTTGGCCTTCTCCATCAAGGCCAGGAAGTTCTCCGTGGAGGCCTTGGTCTTGTCCAGGAAAGTGCTGGGATAAATCCCGATCCAGACGATGAACAGCAGGAGCGGCACAAAGATGGCGATCTCCCGGCAGGAGAGGTCTTTCAGGTCTTTGTTCTTCTCGTTGGTCACTTCCCCGAACATCACCCGCTGGAACATCCACAACATGTAACAGGCCGCAAAGATTACGCCGGTGGCGGCGATGATGGCATAGAGCTTGTTGGTCTTAAACGCGCCCAGGAGGATGAGAAATTCCCCCACGAACCCGTTCAAGCCGGGAAGACCGATGGAAGAGAGGGTGACGATCATGAAGATGGTGGCATAGATGGGCATGGGCGTGGACAGACCGCCGAAGTCGGCGATCATCCGGGTATGCCGCCGTTCATAGACCATGCCGACAATCAAAAACAAGGCCCCTGTAGAAAGGCCGTGGTTGATCATCTGGATAATGCCCCCCTGGACCCCCGGCATGGTGAAGGTGAACAACCCCAGCATGACGAAACCCAGGTGGCTTACCGAAGAGAAGGCGACCAGGCGCTTCAGGTCTTTTTGCACCATGGAAACCAGGGCGCCGTAGACGATGCCGATGACCGCCAGGATGCTGAACAGGGGCACGAAGTAATGGGCGGCCTGGGGGAAAAGCG
>DYJG01000141.1 GCA_020723225.1 Desulfobacca acetoxidans
TTAAGTGCCGACCGCACTCAACCAGCTTGGGCGAGATAATTCACATGGCGCAGTCGTTGGTGGGATAGGTCTTGTCCAACTGGGACATCTTGCCGCCGATGCCCGCGCCCTTTTCCACCAGGTAGACGTAATACCCCTGGCCGGCCAGGTCCAAAGAGGCCTGGATCCCGGCGATGCCGCCGCCGACCACCATTACTGATCCGATTACTTTATCCGACACTTGTTCCTCCCTTGTCTTCAGGGATTTGGGGGTGGGGGTAAGGGAGACCTGGACGTCGGCCGGGGGCCGGCCCACTTCCTTGACCGGGAATTGCTCCGGATTCAAGGTGAATTCCCGGCACATGGCCCGGAAGTCCTCCGGCGTGAAAAGCAAGCCTTTGCCGGGGCCCGGCCGGGCGTTGATCCTGCCGGTCTTGACCCAGTTGCGGATGGTGTTCCGGTGTACCCCGATCTCCTTGGCCAAGGTCATGATGTTGACGATAACCATGCTCATCTCCTTTACCCGGGTCCCTGGAGCAGCCCCGGAGGAAACCGGGGCTGCCAGGTCCAAAACTGCGACTCCTGCCGATTACCGTTGTGCATATTGTGCATTATGCAATTTGTGCAATCAATGCAGCTTATGCATATGCCTTTTCCCCACCGATGTCAATAAAAAAATGCAGGGGGACCCAATGAAAGAATAATTGCCTTGAAAAGGCAGGAAGATTCCTACCTTGAAAGCTCAAAATTCAAGGCAGCAAGGTAGGGTGCGTTCTACGCACTATCTATGGAGGGTTTGTTCCATTAAGTGCCAGAGGATGCAGCGGAAAAAGACCGCCGGAGAAAGCACCGGAACAGGACTCCGTTAACCGCATGGTCAAAGAATTTTAACCTGCCCCGGCGTCTGCTTATATTTAAGAAATCAGTTTCGGCATGAATTTAATTTTTTTGATTTTCAGCAAATCATCACTCTGCCGCCGATCCTCATCAAGGTTTTAGTTCCAGCACAGTCAGAGAGTGGGGATTGAAAGGATAATCAAAAACAAATGTGGTCGGATCGCCGTCGGGAATATTCGAAAGGGAAATAGTCCCGATATCCTTCGGCTTCACGAATACCTGTCTTTCATTATGGGATGCAAGTTTCACTGGCAGCTTATTTTTCCGAAGCTGAGGCTCAGGCGCACCTGGATCGTTTTCCAGAGGCGGATTGGGATCCGGAAAGATTTTAATGGTGGCGGAAGCCGGCGTAAAGCCCCTGACAGTGATCCTGGCGGTAATGGGAGGGGCGTTTCCGTCAATATCTCCGGTGTGCCGGTTTAACACCACCAGGAACAGACTGTTTTGATTGGCATTGGGTAAGGCGGCCTGAGCCTGGAGGTATGGCACCGATAAATCTGCCTCAACATTGCCCACTGTTTGGTCGATAGTAAACGAGTTAGAAGTCACTTCGGTGGTCACCAGCCGTTTGGTGGCCAGGGCCTCCTTTACCATTTGCAGGGCATAATAGTGGGGCCGGGTGCTCTTCGTGCCCCATTTATTTTGACCCCAAATAGGTCCGATGGCCGAGGTGGGAAAGTTTTGATATAGGTTCCAGGAGGTTGCCGCAGTGAGACGTAATATTTTATCCTCCACAAGGTTGTCATTAAGCCCCTTGCCTCTAATTAGCCCCAAAAGGAGGTCAGCATCGAACAGGGCCCGGGCAAGATTGGACCATTCATTGCTTGGACCCGGAACTGCATCGTACGATGAGAGCCAGGTGCCGTACTCGGTCACGGCCAGGCCGACTTTTCTCCTCTGAGCAGGGGGGTTGTTTGGGTTGTCGACAATCTCGTCAATCATCCCCCTGATCTCATTGAGGTCTTTCATAGCCTGGGTGGCCCCGGCCATCACCGCTTTAAACCATATGAGATTCTGATAATCGCCCCCAGCCTGCGATTTTGAGGCTGAAGGATAGTAGGGGTGAGTAGAAAGAAAATCGAGAAAGCTCCTCGTCATTCCAAGTACGTTATAATTCCAGTTAACCTGGTTGGGTTTGTAAGGGTCTGGAGACTGAATGCCCGCGGCCCCGATCCTGATTTTTGGGTCCACTTTTTTCATGGCCTGGACAAATGAAATAAAATCATTTGCATAATCCATGGGACTAATATTTGGCTCCCAAGTAATTGGATCTTGGGAATAATAGGGTTCGTTGCCAACCTGCCAATATCTCACATCGAAGGGTTTGGGAAACCCCAGCTTCGCCCGTTTCCGAGCCCAATCGGCCACAGTGCCCCAAACAGGATCCTTCTGGCCGGTGTCATATGGGTCTAAGAGCCGGGTATCGTCAGTTCTGCCGTTGCAAAAGGCCACCAGGGCCTGGGCCCGTTTTAGTTTTGTTATCAAGGGGATGCTAACGGTTGAGCCCGTGCCGTAATTAACGGTGATCAGCGCTTCGGCTCCCAGAGCGGTGACCAGTTTCATATGTTCAATAATACTGTAATCATCCCAATCCGAGTCGCGGGGATCGAGTCCATTCTCCCAAAAGAAGATATCCGACACCTTCCCGCCCGGGAAGCGCAGAATGGTGGGCGCCAGGTCCCTGATTTTCGATTTGACCGTGGCTCCCTCGCTCGGGTTATCCACCTGATCATTCACCAGGTTATCGTTAACATGATCCCACAAGAGTCCGGGTGGACAGTTGGGGGGAGATAGAAAACAGAAATTATGGCCGAACACCAACGGGTTGGTATATCCTTGAACATTATCGGGTGCAGTGGCATTAATGTTGATATAGGCAGTCGGGGGATCTGCAAACGCAGGGGTCACCACCCCGCAGCACAGAAGGGCCGGCAAAATCACCAGAAAAGAACAGGCAAGCAGCCAGCGCCGGGAAAACGAAGCCTGGGACTGGATTCTGCTATCAGTATGGCCGAAGTGCTGGCGGTTCATATGATCCTCCTTATGGAGTTTGCTTGTATTTGACGGTTAAATAATTCTCTTCAAAAGTACCGGGCAGACCCGCTCTTCCAGTGATATAGACATTGCCCTGGCTGTCCAGGGCCAAGCCTCTGGGAGAATAAGCTTCCGTTGCCGAGGCTTGACAGCGGCGTAGCCAGAGGCGCCGGCCTTCAGGGCTGTACTTGATGGTGGTGGATTCATACTTTTTCCCGACTCCCAAGGTCCCTCCGGTGACATAGACATTCCCCTGGCCGTCCACCGCCAGGGCAGAGGGGTTATCCCAGCCGTTTCCCAGCCCGTTGTAGCGTCTGGCCCAAAGTCTTTTACCTTCAGGGTTGTATTTGATAGTAGTGTAGTCGGCGTCGTCATAGCTGGCCACCCCTTCTGAATAACCGGTGACCAGGATATTGCCCTGGGCATCCACGGCGATGGCCTTGGCCGCACCGCTATTATGGCTCTTATACCGACGCACCCATAGACGTCGTCCTTCAGGGCTGTATTTGATGGTAAGGAAGCCAGCCTCCTCTTGGTCATTCCCGGTAACCAAGATATTGCCTTGGGCATCCACCGCGAGTGCTGCGGCCCCAAGGTAACTGTAACGGCGCACCCACATTTCTTCGCCATCGGCGCTGTACTTGATAGTGGCAGTGTCATAGTAAGAAGAGCCAGTGATACAGACATTGCCCTGGCCATCCACCGCCACGCCTATGGCGCCGTCATGGTTATAAGGAACTCCCGGGCCGCTGTAACGGCGCGCCCAGAGTTCCTGCCCGTCGGGGCCGTACTTGACGGTGGCATAGTCCCAGCCGGTGCCGTCGCCGATTGATGTTCCAGTGACCAGGACATTGCCCTGGGCGTCCACGGCTATGGCCGCGGGCCAATCAGCGTTTCCCAATGCCGGGCCGTCGTAAAAGCGCTCCCACAGGAGTTGGCCGTCGGTATTATATTTGACGGTCAAGTAACTGCTGTTCAAATGGTAAGGTGTCTCCGATATTATCAACATTCCCGTGACATAGACGTTGCCCTGGCTGTCTACGGCCATGGCCGTGGCTTCATTGCTGTAGTTTTCCGGGCTGTGGTGGCGCCTTGTCCAAAGCCGCCGGCCTTCGGGGCTGTACTTGATGGTGAGAAAGTCAGAGGGAAAAGTTATTTCAGAAAGTGACGTTCCGGTAACATAAACGTTACCCTGAGCGTCCACCCCTATGGCCACAGCTTCATCAATGCCGCCCGGCCCTTTGTACCGCCTGACCCAGTCGCGGGCCACGTACCTGCCGTCGGAGGCCCGGCTTTCCGCGGCCCCGGCAAAGACCAGGCAAGCCAGGCCCAAGGCGAAAAGGATTACCAGCAGATAAGAACCCCTACGCCTATTCTCCAATTTTTCAATCCTGAACATCGATTGCCTCCTTAAAAAACCTGGAACCGCTAGCTCCTTGCGACCGGTGAAGGATCTAACCCCAACCCGCCCTAACTCATCATGGGGAGTATCTGATGGTGGTGGCTTTATAATTCCCGCCCCCCCTGGTCTCCGTGGAAAATCCGGTGACATAAACGTATCCCTGGTCGTCTACCGCAAATGCCGTGATTCCGGCATCTCCCGCCCCATGGTAGTCATATCTCCGGCTTGTGCTGCCGTCCGCCGCCAAATATTTCCTGACGCAACAATCAGTGTAATTGTTGGATGGAGTTCCACCCGTTGCCGTTCCGGCAACATAAACCCCGTCATCTTTGGCAACCAAGCCCACAGGTTCGTCCCATAGGTTTGCACCTTTATCGAAAGATCTCGCCCTAATTCTGGCGCCGTCACCGGCATTATATTGGATGGTGGTAAAGTTGGCGCTGCTATCAGCATTAAACGATAAACCGGTGACATAAACCAAACCATTGGGATAATCCAAACTATTACTATTGGTAAAAGCGATAGCCTTGGCAAAATCAAAGCTGCTGCCCGCGTGACGCTGGACCCCCGTGCCCCCCCAAAGCCAACCACCATCGGGCTTATAGGCGGCGGTGATGAAGTCGTAGCCGGTAGTGGTCCCAAGCGCCGAGCCGGTGACGTAGACATTAGTGCCGTCCACGGCAAGGGCGCTGGCATAATCATTACCTTTTCCAGGGCCATCGTAGCGCTTGGCCCTTACCAGTGTGCCACCGGTGGTATATTTGACGGTGGCGTAGTCGTAGTTTTTGTAGACTATACCGTTTATAGTCGCGGACCTCCAGGATGATCCGGTGACATAAACGCAAGCACCATCGGGATCTGAGGATGAGGATAAGGCAATAGCAGAGGGGATATCATGGCGATTTCCCGCCATATCGGGGTCAGCCGGGTTGTGATTATAAATTCTCGGCCACTCCTCCTCCGCCGGTATCACCCCATTTTTATCGTACTTGATTGTGACGTAGTCCCAGCCCCTCCCCGTTCCCTCCGTCGCGCCGGTGACATAAACATTGCCCGTGTCTTTGTCCACGGTCATGGCCGTAGCATAATCATCGGTGGTTGGAGCAGCCTCATAAACTGTAGACCCAAGGTAACGTCTCGCCCATACTTCGTATCCAACAGACCCCCCATCTCTATATTTGATGGTGGCGATGTCTGCGCCGGTCCCGTTTCCGGTGGAGTAGCCGGTGACATAGACATAGGTTTGGCCATTCTCGGTGTAAGTGGCGATGGCTCTGGCTTCATCAAAGCCATTTGCTCCGCCGTCGTAAATCTTTTTCCATTGTTCCTCGCCGGCAAGGTTATATTTGATGGTGAGGTAATCCCAGCCGGTTGTGGAATTGGAATTATTCACCCTCCCGGCAACATAGACGGCGTTATGGGCTCTGTCTACTGCTATGGCCGTAGCATAAGATATTTCGTTTATGGCTCCATATTTTGCCGGCCAGTGGCTGGGAGCTATCCCGCCTTCGGTGCCGCCCTCATCATCAGCTCTCGTCTCACCGCTGGCCGCTTCTCCCACAGACTGGGTTTCAGTGATGACTTCGCCGGGGGCCACCTCGATTTCGGTGGTGGACTTGCTGACTGCGGCCTTTGCCGTCCCCGGCAAGGCCAGGCAGGAGAAGCCCACGCAGCAGAGAATAATCAATAGCCAGACCGCATAATTTGTCTGAAATTTCCCATTAACAACCATGCGTTGCCTCCTTGATAATCTTCCCCGGGATTTCAGGGGCAAAGGGTCATGGCGATGCTTATTATGCCGGGAAGGGGGTAGATTTCCTTTCACCCATTCCGGCTCCCCCCCTTAAGGGGATGGAAAATTAAAGGATGAACCTTCTTTCTTGGCCTGCTTAAAAACCTCTAAATACAAAGGGGCCGCCAGGTTTTCACACCTGGGGCCCCTTGGGCGCGTACCGGGATGAGGTTCACTGGCGGCGGGGAAAGCGGAGCTAACTTCCTTTGAGGGGCTGGCTTTTTTCGGGTGCTCAGACCGGGTGTCAATCTCATCCGGATCATGACTGGAGATCCTTAAACGAGCTGGTAGCCGGATTAATTTATTGCTTTTCGCTTATAGCACATTAACCCATCCTTTACAAGAAAAATTTCAAGAAAATGAGGAAAGAACGATATAACGCTGAACTGGCGGGCTGTTGACTAAGGGTTGATTCCAGAAATACTTAAAGCCCCTACAGGAAATCGGGAGAATGGTTTAAGAAAGTTAATCTTAAAATTAATAATATTAATAATAAGATTAAGTTTACTAGAATACAGGCGCTCCCGGCGGGAGTCCCGCCGGGAGCGGGGTTTAGAAGTCCTTGAAGGCCTTGTCCTCGCTTTCCAGGGGGATGATCTGCTCCGGGGTGACGCCTTGGGG
>DYJG01000142.1 GCA_020723225.1 Desulfobacca acetoxidans
GAACCTTGTGTTCGCCCTGAACGCTCGGGGCGAACACAAGGTTCGCCCCTACGATTTATCGCCTTTTTGATTGCGACTTTGTATCAATCAGATCTGACAGGCAATGGGCGCACCCGCAGAGCCTGATAGATATCCTCCCGCTCCAATTCCGGCCATTCTCTCAGGATGTCCTCAACCGTCATCCCAGAGCTTAAATAGCTGAGAATAGAGGCCACCGGCATTCTAAGCCCCCGGATGCAGGGCTAGCCAAAACACTTTTCCGGGTTCAGGGTGATGCGGGGGAATCGATAATGGTGGAGTTCCATGAGCTACCTCTCTTTTGGCCAGGAACCGTAGCGACAGACCAAAGTGTGTTGAATCATTTTAGCATGTTACGGTTAAGAAACAACCATGGCCGACGATGATACCTGATACAGCCGATATGAAATCTATTGACATCTCTGCGGAAATGATTAAATAAGAACGAGTCGGCCTGTTTAACTACCGGGCCGGCCGCCGAATTCTCCGGCCTTCGCCGGAGAAACGGGGGACCCAGGCATAAGGGGCTTATCGCCGCCGGCGTAGGACAACCTCTACGGTCCGAGCCCGTCAGCTAACCTCGTAGGCGTCGTGGAGAGCATCCTTCCGGCCCCTTGACCGGAGGCGTGACCTCCCGCACAAAACGGTTCGGAGGGTTTCATGACCACTGCAGAAGGGCCGGACGAGCCGCGTCCGCCCCAGTCCGCTTCCCGTTCTTCCGCCTCCGGCGCCAACCACCATCCCTCCACCGATAAACCGGATTTACGCCGTACCCTGGTCCTGGCCTTGGGCGCCCTGGGCGTGGTTTACGGCGACATCGGCACCAGCCCCTTGTATGCTGTCAGGGAATGCTTCCACGGCGCGCATGCCATAACCATTACCCCGGCCAACATCCTGGGGGTCATGTCCCTGATCTTCTGGTCCTTAACAATGGTGATCACCTTCAAATATGTGACTTTTATTCTGAGGGCGGACAACGAAGGGGAAGGGGGCACCTATGCTCTAGCCGCCCTGTTTTTGGGAAAAGGAGGTAAGAAAGTCCCCCAGAGGGTGAAACTTCTCATCCTCATGGCTATTTTTGGCGCCTCCCTGGTTTGCGGCGAGGGACTGATCACCCCGGTTATCTCCGTGCTCTCCGCGGTGGAAGGTCTCAATGTGGCCACCACCGCGGCCGAATCCTACGTCCTGCCCATCACCTGCGGCATTTTGCTCGGCCTCTTTATGGTCCAGCACCACGGCACCGAGCGCATCGGCAAAGTGTTCGGCCCCGTAATGCTGTTTTGGTTTTTTTCCCTGGCCGTCTTTGGGGTGATGCAGATGCTCAAAAGGCCGGAAATTCTGGCAGCCCTGGACCCAAGCCATGCCGTCGCTTTTTTTATAGCCAACCGCGTCCACGGCATGGTGGTATTAGGATCAGTAGTGCTGGTCATCACCGGCGGCGAGGCCTTGTATGCCGATTTAGGACATTTCGGCCGGGGCCCCATCCGGCTGTCCTGGGTCACACTAGTCTTTCCCGCGTTGTTGCTCAACTATTTCGGACAGTGCGCGCTTCTCCTGGAAAACCCCCAGGCGGCTTACAACCCCTTTTATGAGCTGGTCCCCCGGGCTTTGCTCTATCCAATGGTGGCCCTGGCCACCGCGGCCACCATTATCGCGTCCCAGGCCATGATCTCCGGGGTGTATTCCCTCATCCAGCAGGCCATTCAGATCGGCTCCTGCCCCCGGCTGAATATCGTCCACACCTCCGGGGAGACCAAAGGCCAGATTTATATCCCTTGGGTAAACACCATGATGATGATCGGTTGCCTGGGGCTGGCCCTGGTCTTCAAGGAGTCGAGCCGCCTGGCCGCGGCCTACGGCATCGCGGTCACCGGCACCATGGGCATAACCTCGATCATCTATTACCATGTGGCCCGCTACAACTGGCACTGGCCTTTATGGAAGGCGCTGCTGCCGGTGGGTGTGTTCCTCTTTTTCGACCTCACCTTTTTTGGCGCCAATTTGCTGAAATTCTTGGACGGCGGCTGGTTTGCCGTGTCCGTGGCCGTTATCCTGGCGGTGGTGATGATCACCTGGCGGGACGGCCGGGCTATCCTGAGCAAACGGTTTGAGCAAGCCAGGGTGCCCGTTGAGGTCCTCTTGAAGGATATCAAAACCTATAAGCTGGTGCGCACCCCGGGCACCGGAGTGTTTCTCTCGGTCTCCCCGGTGGGCACGCCCCTGGTTCTCCTGCATTTTCTCAAGCACACCGAGTCCCTGCCTCAACGAGTCGTCCTCTTGTCCATCGTTTCCGGCAACACCCCCTATGTCACCCGGAGGAAACGCCTGACCATCGCGCACCTGGGGCAGGGTTTTCATCGCCTCGTGGCTCAATACGGCTTCATGGAGACCCCCAATGTGCCGGAGATCCTGGAATTAGCCTCTCACGAGGACCTGGAGATCGATGCCTACTCCACTACTTTTTATCTGGGCCGGGAAACGCTGCTGAGCACAGGGGATGCACATATGGCCTCCTGGCGCAAGGAGCTTTTTGCGTTCCTCTCCCGCAACTCCTGGAATGTCTCCACCTTCTTCGGCATCCCCCCCAACCGGGTGGTGGAATTGGGAAGCCAGGTGGAGCTGTAGGACCGTTTCCGGTTTTCGGTTTTCGGTTTTCGGTAAAAAAACAGAGATTATCAAAGTGATTTTTTGAAAGCCGAAATGAGATAAAAAGTTCCGTTCATGCGCACTTTCCGGCAAAAAATCTTCATCGGCTACGGGGCATCCCTAGTTTTAATGGTGCTGATCCTGGCCTGGGCCATGTTCATGATGCTCCGGCTGGGGCGGGCCTCCGAATCGATTTTGCGGGAAAACTACCGGTCCATCCAGGCCGTCGAGAACATGATCGATGCTATAGAACGGCAGGATTCCGCGGTCCTTCTGTATCTACTGGGCTATCGGGAACAAGGTCTCAAAGAGTTTCGGGAAAACGAGCCTGCGTTCCTCCAGTGGCTGGGCCGGGCCCGGGACAATATCACCATCCCTGGCGAAAAAGAGATCATTGACTCTATTGAGAAAAGTTACATCCAATACTTAAAGGAAGTAGCCAATCTTCATCTTAAGGGTGCCTCCACCCAGCCCGGTGCCGTCAGTCTCTATCACGAATCAATCTTGCCTTTATTTAGATCCACCAGAGATACCTGTGTCAAACTGCGGGAGATCAACCACGAAACCATGTACGCCGCCAGTAACCGCGCGTCCAGGTTGTCTCTCCAGGCGGTGCTCTCCATGGCGATGATCGGTTCCCTGTCGGTGATCATCGGCGTGATTTTCAGCCTTTTCCTCTCCCGGCTCATTTCCCGGCCGGTGACCGAACTGAAGAAAGCCGCCCTGCAAATCGCGGAAGGCAACTACGAGGTGCAGGTGCCGGTCAGCGGCTCCGCGGAATTGGCCTTACTCGCCGAGCAGTTCAATCAGATGGCGGAGAAGTTGCGAAAATATCATGAAATGAATATCGGCAAGATCATCGCCGAAAAACTTAAAAGCGAAGCCATTATTCAAAACGTCGATGACGGCATTATCGTGGTGGATGATTCGCTGGTAATCAATAGCATCAACCCTAAAGCCGCTCTCATCTTTGGGGTGCATAAGGACAGCCTGATAGGCAAGCATTTTTTTGAAGCAGTAAGAGACGAGCGGCTTTTTCACCTGCTCAAGCAGTCGGTGGAATCCGGTGAGGCTCCCCACCTAAAAGAAGGAGAAGATATCTTCACCATTACCTCCGAAGCCGGGAGCCAGCACTACCAGTTCTCCATCATCCCCATGCGCTCCTCATCTCATGCCATTCAGGGTGTCGTCTTGCATCTGCGCGATATCACCCGGTTGCGGGAGTTGGACCGGTTAAAGAGCGAATTTGTCCTGACTGCTTCCCACGAATTGCGCACTCCTCTCACCAGCGTGTCCATGGCCGTGGATTTGCTCAGGGAGTCGGCCGCAGCCAAACTGAGCGACAAGGAAAGGGAATTGCTGGCGGCGTGCCATGAAGACGTGCAGCGCCTCCGGGCCCTGGTCAACGACCTGTTGGACCTCTCCAGGATTGAGGCCGGCAAACTGGAGCTGGCCATGGAGCGGGTAAATACCGCGTTCCTCTTTGACCAGGCCCTGGCGGTGGTGAAGCCCCAGGCCGAGGCCAAGAACCAGGAACTTAGGCTGGAAGCTCCCCCGGATTTGCCGGACGTGAAGGTAGATCCCAACAAGATCGTCTGGGTCATCGTCAACCTGTTGGCCAACGCGGTGCGCCATACCCCGGAAGGGGGACACATCCGGGTCAAAGGCGAAAGGGTGGGCGGCCAGGTCCACATCTCCGTGGCCGATGACGGCGAAGGGGTGCCCTACGACATCCAATCCCGCATCTTCGACAAGTTCGTTCAGGTCAAACGCGACGCCGCAGCCGGCGGCAGCGGCCTGGGGCTGGCCATCTGCAAGGAAATGGTCAGGGCCCACTGGGGCACCATCTGGCTGGAGTCCGTGCCGGGCCAGGGCAGCGACTTCAGGTTCACTATTCCCGTAGCCGATTGAGGCGGCAAGGAGTTGCTCATGAGTTCCAAACCCATATTAATCGTTGACGACGAAAAAAATATCCGCCTGGCGCTAGGCATGTCCCTGGAAAAGCTGGAGATACCGGTGGAGACCGCGGCCAGCGGCGAAGAGGCCCTGGAGAAGCTGGCCCAAGGTGAGTATGCGTTAATGCTCCTGGACCTGCGCATGCCCGGCCTCGACGGCATGGAAGTGCTGCGCCGGGTGTCGGGGGAAATGCCGGACCTCAAGGTCATCATCATCACCGCCTACGGCTCCATCGACCTGGCCGTAGAGGCCATGAAGCTGGGCGCGGTGGACTTCCTGCAAAAACCTTTCGACGCCAACCAGGTCCGGGAGATGGTGCGCCGTATTCTGGAAAAGGCAGGAGAGGCGCAAAGCTATTGGGATTATCTGGCCCTGGCCAAAAAACGGATTGAGGAAGGTTACTTCGAGGTCGCCGGAGTCTATGCCCAAAAGGCCGTTTTCCTAGACCCCGGCCGTCCGGAGGCCCTGAACCTCCTGGGGGGGATCGCCGAATCCACGGGCAATCGCCGGGAAGCCGAACAATATTATCGGGCCGCTTTGGCCCGTTATCCCCATTATACCGCGGCGAAACTCAATCTGGAGCGCCTGGCCGGCCGCACTTATACCCGGCAGGACATTGTCTGGGATTAACCCATCGGCGAATATCGGCGTTCATCTGCGTTAATCGGCGGTTAATTTTTAACCGCGGATGCACGCCGATTAACGCCGATATTAATTATAACCCGCCCTATTCCGGCGGCGGGCCGAAGTTTTCCGCATACCGCTCCCAAAAATCAGCCACTTCCAGTTGGTGTTCCTGGGTGCCCTGCTGCTCCACCGAGAAGCTGGCCAGGACCGCGCCCATGCGGGCGGCCACGGGCCACGGCTGCCCCAGGATCAGCCCCTTGATCAAGCCGGCCCGGTACGCGTCCCCCGCGCCGGTGGGGTCCGCCACCTGCAGCGCCCGGGTAGCGGGGACGGCCTCCTCCCCCTTTTTGGTCAGGATCACCGAGCCTTCTTCCCCCTTGGTGGTCACCAGGGTGCCGGTCAATTCCAAAATTGCGGCCTCCTCCAGGCCCGTTTTTTTCCGGAACATCTCCAGTTCGTAATCATTGACGATCAAGGCCAGGGCGCCGTCGGCCATCTCTTTGAGGTCCGGGCCTTCCCAGGCCGGGATGGATTGGCCGGGGTCGAAGATGTAGGGCGCGCCCGCCTTCTTATAGGCCCGGCTGTAGGCCAGCATGTCCTCCAGGTTCCCCGGCGCAATGATGGCCAGGGTTTCTTTGGGGTTGATACTGTCAAAAGTATATTCGGACGGATACTTCATGGCCCCGGGATTGAACCCGGTGATCTGGTTGTCCCCTTTATCCGTGGTGATATACGCGCCCGCGGTGAATTCCTGGGGAATGGGTTTGATGCCGTTCAGGGGCAGCCCCAATTGCATGAGCCAGTCCTCATAGGGGCGGAAATCCTTCCCCCCGGTGGCCAGGATCACGGGCTTTTCCCCCAGCAGGGCCAGGTTGTAGGCGATATTGCCCGCGGTGCCCCCGAAACGCTCAATCAAGCCGTTGACCATGAAACAGACGTTCAGAATATGAATCTTCTCCGGCAGGATATGGTCCTGAAACCGCCCGGGAAAATCCATGATGCGGTCGTATGCCAGGGAGCCGGATACGAAGATGTGCATAGTTACCTCCGGTTATTTGAGGAGGAGGCCAGTAATAAGTGATAAGTAATAAGTGATAAGTAAAAACCTTGATACTTACTCACTACTTATTACTTATTACTTATTACTTTTTCAGACCTTGACTCCCTCCCCAACGATACCTTCAAAATACTCCTTCGCCTCCCCCACTGTGTACAAAGACCCGCTGACCACGATGCGGTCTTCAGGCCCGGCCAGTTCCTGGGCATGGCGGATGGCCCCGGCCACTTGGGGGATTTTGATAATTTCCAGGTTATACTTACCCGCCCTGGCGGCCAGGTCTTCCACCTCCGCGGCCCGGAAATATTGGGGCCGGGTGAAGACCACGGTCCGGGCCAGGGGCAGCAGCCGGGCCAGGATGGCGTCCACGTCCTTGTCGGCCATGAC